>CAYNPR010000069.1:0-7972 GCA_964399115.1 uncultured bacterium
ACGCCATTAACGACCAGACCATTTTTGTCACAATCGATGAAGGCCAGACTTGGTCGGAATTGACCGATGGACTCAGTGAAGAAGAAACATTCAACTTGGGTGCGGATCTGGAATTGACTTCATCCGGTTACCTTTACGCAGCTGGGAGATTTGTGCATCGTTCTTCCCAACCGGTTTTTTCGCCCGCATTGGATATAAAACCAATCAACGTACCCAATGAATTTTCCTTCAAACTTTTTTCCGCATATCCAAATCCATTCAACCCCACAACCACCATCCGGTTTAATCTGGTAGTGGCACAGTCTACCATAGATCTACGTATTTACGACATTAACGGTCGGTTGGTGGAGACTTTGGTAAACGGTGAACTTGTAGTTGGAGAGCATGAGATCCAATGGAATGCATCCCAATTTTCTAGTGGTGTTTATTTTGTGGAATTGGTTGCTGGAGAAAAACGGCAGGTGCAAAAATTGATATTATTAAAATAGACCAAAATATTCAAAGGATTCTCCATGTCGAAAAAACATAAGATTAATACAAAACTCATCCATGCCGGAGAGCCAAAAAAACGGTATGGTGGCGCAGTGAATATGCCCATTTTCCAATCATCCACTTTCGAGTTTGACGGCCAGACCGATTACCATGGCCTGAAATATATTCGGTTGAATAATACCCCTAACCACATTGCTCTCCACGAAAAACTGGCTGCCCTGGAAGGCGCAGAAGATGCATTGGTCACATCCAGTGGTATGGCAGCCATTTCAACAACACTGCTGACCTTCCTGAAATCCGGGGATCACTTTCTGGCTCATGAATCCCTTTATGGAGGAACACATGATCTCATAAACAAGGATTTCCCGGATCTGGGAATTGAATGTGATTTTATTGATGGATGTAATCCGCTGAGTTGGGAAGAAAAACTTCGTCCGGAGACAAAACTCATCTATGTAGAAACCATTACCAATCCACTTCTGGACGTCTTGGACCTTAACTCCGTGAATGCGTTTGCAAAAAAGAATAATTTGCTCTCCCTGATCGACAATACATTCGCTTCACCAATGAATTACAGACCAATTGAAAACGGGTTTGACCTATCGCTCTACAGCGCTACAAAATATTTGAACGGCCATACGGATATTGTTGCGGGCGCGGTAAGTGGATCTGAAGAATTGGTGACCGAGATCCGACATAAATTGAATCATTTCGGCGGATCACTGGATCCCAATGCCTGTTTTTTAATGTATAGAGGCATAAAGACGCTTGGGATTCGCATGGAACGACAAAATTACAATTCCCTAAAGATTGCAAAATTCCTTAAGAACCACCCAAAAGTTCGATCGGTAAATCATCCTGGATTGGAAAGTAGTTCCAGCCATGAACGTGCCAACGACTTTTTAGAAGGATACGGCGGGATGGTCAGTTTTGAAATCGAAGGCAGTGTGGATGATGCGGATACCTTTATTTCAAAATTGACACTTTTTATCAATGCTCCTAGTCTGGGTGGTGTTGAATCCCTCGTGACACGGCCGGTGCAAACATCCCATTCGGGAATGTCGCCTAAAGAACGAATGAAATCAGGGATAAAAGATGAACTGATCCGTTTGTCTATAGGAATTGAAGATGCGGAAGACCTGATCGCTGATTTGGATCAGGCACTTGAAAAAATTAAAAATAATACGCCGGACGATTGAAACGGATAATTTCTTTTCTGGATTAAAATCCGATGAACTTCAGGAATTTTAAAATTTATCTTAATAAAATAAGATGAATTCTTTTAATTTATATTATGAAAAATTTATGCACTTTTATCTCAATGACTCTTATTCCGATCTCGATTTTTTCCCAGAATGAGGTGTGTTTTGAATTGGAGGAAAATCCCAACCCTAATCATCCTGCATTTGGGATTTTTTCAAAATATGTAAATGTGCTGGATTGTATTCACATCTATGCTGAAACCAATATCTCAGATGAAAAGGTACTTCACGTGGCAGCCGTTGCCGCAGAACTTTTGGACAATAATGAAGATGGCATTGTAGATGATCCACTTATTGAAGCATCCCTTATAGAATTAAATACCGTTATGCCTGTTTTCCAGTCGGAAAATGGAAATTCGATCGATACGTTCTTCGATAATCTCGAAGATGATGGATGCACCGGTGCCGTGTTATTCAGAAATGAGATTGATCCAAGCCAACCGGGGCATTGGGGAGACGACGCCACGGTGGAGGAAGTTTTGCACACCATCAATTCTTGCGGACATGTGGAAGTCTATACTTCCCTTTATGCTCTGGAACCAAATTCGTCCTATCTTACTGATGCCATGGATGTAGCCCGAGGGGGGCAATTTATAACCATTCCAAATCCTTATCCCGACGAAGCCTGGTATCACTACGATGATTGGACCTGTGAATACGACTGCATGGCCATGGAATATTTATATTGGTGTATCGTCACAAATATGGGCATTCTTGCGGATGTACAAACTTGTGCCGGCATTGAAGACGAATGGGAACCCTGTACACCGGAATTATTCGAATCCACCGATACGCTCATGTTCAATTTGGTAACCAACCCAGAGAATAAACTTCCACAACTGGCGCCAGACGGGAATTATTGTCCGGCTAGTGTGGGAATCGAAAAAAAAAATAATCCGATGTCTTTCTCAATTTTATACACCTACCCCAACCCATTCAATCCAACCACCACGATCCGATTTAATGTTGGGTTAGAGACATCGCATACAACATCTCTACAAATTTTTGACGTCACCGGTCGTTTGGTGGAGACTTTGGTAAACGGTGAACTTGTAACTGGAGATCACGAGATCCAATGGAATGCATCCCAGTTTTCCAGTGGTGTTTATTTTGTGGAATTGATTGCTGGAGAAAAACGACAGATTCAAAAATTGTTATTACTGAAATAAAGGGTACATTATCCTTCTTACCGAATTTATTGATGATATGTTTCAAGTGAATGGCGAATAATCCAGCTTTAACCCTCGGCTTGGCCATGGCTCTTGGAATGTTGGCCCAGGTTATAGCCCGGAGAATACACATCCCCGGTATTGTCATTCTATTAGCTGCCGGTCTTTTATTTGGACCAGACGGGCTGAACTGGATTCGCTCGGACTCACTCGGTTCGGCATTGCATATTATTGTTGGTTTCGCAGTCGCAATAATCCTTTTTGAGGGTGGGATGAATTTGCGCATCAGTAGGATCAAACGAGAACATCTTGCGATTCAAGGTCTCATCACCATTGGTGCTTTCGTGACACTAGTGGGCGGAACCCTATCAACCTTGATTTTTCTGGATTGGGATTTTAGAACGTCCATCCTGTTTGGAACCCTCGTCATCGTAACCGGCCCCACTGTCATTTCCCCTTTGTTAAAACGAGTGCGAATTCATCACGGTGTAAGCACTATCCTGGAAGCGGAAGGAATCTTGATGGACGCCATCGGAGCCATAGTGGCGGTTGTCGCGTTGGAGATCGCCATCAGTCCTTCAGGTCTTTCATTTATCAAGGGTATCTATCATATTATTTCAAGATTAGCCATCGGTGCTCTCTTAGGTGTTGTTGGCGGGGGCCTGTTGACCCTTTTGTTTCGGATTCGCAGGTTGGTCCCAGAAGGATTGGAAAACGTATTTATCCTGAGTTGGGTCTTTGCCCTGTTCCAACTTTCCAATGCTCTTAGTCCGGAAAGTGGTATCGCTGCCGTCACCATTGCAGGGATGACCATTGGAAACACGAAAACTTATATCCAGAGCGACCTTTTGGAATTCAAGGAACAGCTCACGGTTCTGATGATCGGGATGTTATTTATTCTTTTAGCGGCGGATGTACGGATTTCCGATATCCAGACTCTTGGAATAAACGGTATTATTACTGTTCTATTCTTGATGCTCGTGGTCCGTCCCTTAGCCATATTTCTAGGAACATACCGTTCTGCTTTGGACAAGAATCATAAATTGCTTTTGTCTTGGATTGCGCCCCGCGGGATTGTGGCTGCCGCCATTGCATCCCTATTCGTTTTTGAATTAAACAGCCACGGAATCGAAGGCGCTCAACAACTTCGCGCCTTGGTCTTCCTGCTCATTACCATGACTGTTTTATCTGCTGGGATTACAGGTGGCTGGGTTGCATCCATCCTGGATTTGAAACGAAAAAGTGAATCGGGCTGGGTCATTTTGGGTGCTCATGAAGTGGCACGGCTTCTTGCGCGGCTTTTAAAACAAGGTGGTAACGAAGTCTTATGTATTGATGAAGACCCGCAAGCATGCCGACTCGCGGAAAATGAAGGAATAAAAGTTTTTTACGGAAATGCACTGGAAGAACGAACCTTACAGCGTGCGGAACCGGATACGCGGAAAGGCATCATCGCCATCTCCGGGAATGAAGAAGTGAATTTTCTATTTTCCCAGAGAGCAAAACATCTGGAAAAAGGAATCGTGATCCTAACGGGAATAAAAAATAAGGATGAAGGAATCACTTTCCGTATGATTGAGGAAACCGGTGGCCGAATTCCGTTTGGGCGTGAGGCGGATATGGATCTCTGGTCCTCTTGGATTCGGAAAGGACAAACGTCTTACTCCTCTTATGTATTGAGTGAAAATACTGATTTGGATCTGACAGATAAATCCATGGTTGGTATTCTTTTGCCATTAACGTTCAATCATAAGAACACGGTTCACCCTGTCGAAAACCAGAAAAAAATTAAAAAGGGTGACTACGTTACCTTTTTAATCAATAATCAAAAGAAAGATGAAGCAAATGAATGGATTGAAAAAAATGGATTTATTTCCGGTGGTGTCTCAGGATCAGGATTTTATCTTTATTCACAATTGCATTCAATTAATTAAATGCCATTTCGGGAACCTAAAAGCAATGAAGGAATTACGTAAATACATACCTTGAAAAATCGAAATTAGGCGAATCAAATTAATGAACTGATTTTTTTCTTCAGATCCATCGGATGAACAATCTCATCTGCATGGCCGTGTTTTTTTAGCCAATCTACTGTCTGAAATCCCTTCGACGTTTTTTTTCTGGTATATTGTTCAATCACCCGTTTGCCAGAAAACCCTATATGCCCAGCATTATACTCAAACAATCGGTGACCTCGGCTTCCAATACCAATGGCGACTCCACCAAGCGTTGGATCTGTTATTAAAGTGACCACAGGAAGTTCTGCAATTTCTACACGACTGATCGCTAATTGTGCCTTGGGGATACCCACCATGGACGAGCATCCTTCATGCATCCTGGCCCCACCTCCAGCTGCTTGAAGGATCAGGGGAAGCACTCCATCAATCGCGATCTGAGCTGCACGCCAAACCTTCTCAGCTGTACTCATACAAAACGATCCACCAAGAAATCCAAAATCCGTGGCACAAACCACAACATCTTTATCCAGAATGGTCCCATTACCGGTGATCATGGCACTCACCAGCCCTGTTATATTTCGAGTTTCCTTTAATTTTTCTACATAACCGGGAAATCCAAGGATATCCTTATCCGCAATGAACTTGGTTTCATCGTGTTCTGTAAATGAATTCTCGTCCACGATCCAATTGATATAGTCCCAAGCAGATGGGCGGACATAGCGATGGCCACACACATCGCAAATAAAATTTGTTTTTTCGAGTTTCCTAAAAGATTCCGGATCATAATGGTGATTCCCATTGGCGTCATAACACTTTACGTGCCGTTTGAGGTAGCCGGTAGATCCGGAAACGGGAAGCCGGGTAACGGGACGATGGAAGGAATGTAAATCGGCTGGAGCTATCTCTTCCCAATGTCCGATCTTTTCCCAACGCTTAACCCGGTTTTTAATTACGGTCTTCTCGTTAAAGTCAGAAAATTTTTCCACCCATGGTTTCAGAACGTTTTTAGCCGACGCAAAGGTATTTTCCTTAAACCGGTGTGCCGGACCTTTGGGCTCCGGGATCAACTCATCCACGATTCCATGTTTATATCCTTCCTTTGAAGTGATTTGCGATATCTCCGCCGCTTCATTGGCCCGGGATCGTGTACGGAATAAAATAGATGAACAGGCTTCCGGGGTAATTACGAGGTAGGTCGAATGTTCCATGGCTAGGGTTACGTCGCATCCGGTCAAAGCGATGGCTCCACCGGAACAAGCCCGATTCATGATCAGGGAAATAGTGGGTACTCTTACGTCCGCAAGTGCATGGATCGTATCCCCGATTCTCCAAGCGATCCCATTGGCTTCCGATCGTTCGGTCGGGTCCGCACCGGGTGTATCCACGAAAATGATGATGATCCGCTTCTCTTCTTCTGCAAGTTGGATCGCCTTCACCGCCCGCTCATAAGAGGCGGGAACCGGCATGCCATGATTCCATTTTTTCACCTGTTCCGTGTCGGATAATGATTTTCTAAATTCTCGATAATCCGATGATGGGCCGCTTTGCTGACCAATGAGCATGGTCGGAACTCCATCCAGCTCTGCCCGGTGGGTCTGGATCAGGCAGGCCCCGAATTCATCCGAATCGAAACAGGGTGAAACACCATCGAACAGAGACAGATAGTCAAGGTACTTGGGCCGCTCCGGATGAAAGGATAATTCATACTTTTCGTACTCTGAAAGGTCTTCTATGGATTCGGGTGAATAATTGAAATTAGGATCTTGTTCGAAAGATAATTGGAACGTGTTACCCAAAACCTAAATCCGATTTTCCGAAACTTTTTCCACCCGCATCAATTGATCCATCAAAGTGAAATTCGGGTTGACTTATAAATTAATCCAGGAGGGGCCATCGCCGCCCTCAGGAGGGACCCAGTCAATGATTTGATACGGATCCATTATGTCACAAGTTTTACAATGTACACAGTTTGAAAAATTGATCTGAAGCCTTTGATTTTTGCCATCCGGTACCATTTCATACACATCTGCCGGACAGAAATTTTTACAGGGATTACCGTACTCTTCAGCACATTTTGTAATACATATGTTCGGTTCATTTATGTGCAGATGCGGAACCTGGTCTTCTTCGTGAGCAGTCGCGGAATGGTATACGTTTGTCACTTTATCAAATAAATAGGTCCCATCAAATTTCAAATCTTTGTAACGGTCTTTTTTCAGCCTTTTTTCCATTCGTAAATGACCGGGTTTACTGGTAAGGCGATTTTTAAATCCCCATCCACGGCCACCAGTCAATAGTCCTATTCCTGCATTCGTCAAACCTCCAAACAGCCCATGATCAAATCCCTGATGAAAATTTCTTACCTTCCACAGTTCTTCTCTGATCCAACTTGACTTAATACGATCTTCATAATCTCCCAGTTTTGTCTCGTTAAAATTATTTTCGTCTAATGCTTCAGAAATTGTTTCTGCAGCCAGCATTCCGGATTTCATGGCTAGGTGGATACCTTTCAATCTTTGTCCATCCAAAAATCCAGCGGAATCGCCAATCAGCATAGCACCACTTACACATAGTTTTGGAATAGAATACCAACCGCCTTCGGGCAGCGATTTAGCTCCATAAGCAATCATTTTACCACCTTCTAATAACGAACGTATCCAAAGATGAGTTTTCAAATTCTGAAGTTCGTGGTGAGAATCCACGCCTGGATTCTTATAATCCAGACCCACCACGAGACCCAGATCCCAGATATCATTCTTCATCCCATAAAGAAACGCGCCACCAAAAACATCATGGCCCAAAGGGAAGCCCATGGTATGGGCCACATAGCCAGGCTGAACTGTGCCGGTCGGCATCTGCCATAATTCTTTCACGCCAACGGCCCAGACCTGCGGATTACGTTCATCCATAAGATTGTGTCGGTGTAAAAGTTTTTTGGTCAGGTTTCCTCGCGTTCCTTCACCCAGGACAACAACCTTGGCATGGATATCCGCACCCGGCTCAAAATGTTGTTTTTGTACCCCCTTTTTATCAATACCTCGATCACCCGTGCGAACGCCAATGACCTGATCCCCATCATAAAGCAGTTCCG
>CAYNPR010000070.1:0-7953 GCA_964399115.1 uncultured bacterium
TTATTTCATCCGACCCATCAAAACTAGAATACAAAAGAATGATCTTATTGAAATAGAATATTCCCAACGATGATTCTACAGGTTAGATGGGTATTCATTACTCTTTGTTTGATGCTTATCAAATGGTCTTATATCCATTCCAAAAGAAAGAGTATGCCACTTTCATCAAATCATGTTTACAAAATCCAATTCACAATGGTCTGGGAATTTGTTTAAAAAGATAAGCATCCCATCCAAGAAGGAATCTATGTGAATTCCCTGATCGCTGATGCCATTAGAAATGGGTGGACCAAATTAGAATATACAAACCTAATAAAAAGGCAAGACAGACCATAACAAAAATTCTAATTGCTGTTTTCTTCATTACAGAAAATGGTAAATAAAGAAAAGTCTAGTCTAAAACTGATATTTCCACAAATTCTATAAATCTGTAAATCGCTTGACCAAGAAATAGCCGATAAAAAGACCCACGACACCCAGAACTCCAGACAGCGTAGACGGTGCCGGGACCGGAAGCCTGATAAAGGCGAACACTCCACCAGTCAACAGACCGGTTAAGAATGATAATATTATTTCTTTCATAGCCACTCCTTAATTCGTCAACAATTTAATCAACGTGAATTTATTATTCTTGGCCAGGTTGAAAAATGATTGCGACGGCCAATACAATACCGAGACTATCCGCTATAAGATCCCTCCTGCTAAAAAATCCTTTTGGATTCTTGCTGTCCAAAATTTCTTTCAAAATTCCCGTAAACAAGCTGAATCCTGCTGATAACGGTAAAGCTGAATCCTCTTCCATCCCTCCTTTATTGACCAATACGTACTGAGAGCCCAAGGCGATCAGGCAACTATAGGAAAAATGCTGAACCTTGTCGATTGCAAACCATTTATCTTGAGCATTCTTCTTATTTATTTCATCAGGGATTTTCCCTGCAATCTCACTGCCATATCCCACAGTAAGCAGGAACAACATGATAAAGGAAACTATTGCTCTGGGAATTATATACATTGTGTTTGGAGCATCAGCCCACCTTAATTCTCAATTTGATCCAAAACCAATATTTGATCCAAAACCAATAATAGATCTAAAACAGAATGGCTATCATCCGTATCTGCATCTCCTGCCCACCATTGAAATTCCGTTAATTCGTTTTCTTCCAAAATAGAGTCCACCAAAAGACCCGAATCCTCTATGGTCAGCTGCCCATCGCTGTTCATATCACCCTTGGGGCTCAATGCCTGGTAAGCAAGGATAACGTTATAACTGCCGAGAATGCAGGGTATGGCAAGTTCTGCATGTCCGCCCATCGCTTCTGGATAAAGTGTCAGGTTTACCATGTCTTCCGATGCTCCATTTGCGATGAAGGTATCATAAGCGACTTGGGCATTTTCATATGGTATAATATCATCTCCCATACCGTGAAACAAATAAGTTGGATTTTGGGGAACCCAATCCAGCAGGGTATTTTCGTTCAAGTGAATCCGGAAAAAATGTCCTTCGTTGTCTTCGAATTCTTCCAAAACCTCCGGCAACAGGATATCCAGTGGATTTGATGGCATCAGGTTATCAATTTCGCTCCCGGAGTGGGTTCCATCAAACAGAGATGGAAGCGTATCCGCCCAAAAAGGTTCAAAGTATGCGGTAAAATCCGGGTTTTCATCGTAGTACCACAAATGACTGGTAAGCACATAGGGAACATAATAGGGAACTGGATACGAAGGTATGGATAAAAAATAATCTACCATGGTTCCGCCAAGATCATAGGGCCCCGCCATGGGGAAAGAAGCTGTAACGTTAAATTCATCGGCATAATCGGTTTCAATCCCCTTTTGCACCGCCATGGTGGCGTAGCCCCCTTCCGAGTAACCAAAAAGGAATAATTGGTCGTTGAATTGGAAACGGTATTCATTTTCGATAATCTGAGATAAATGTTTTACAGACCTGATCATATCCACTACACTAGAGACATATGGCTCGGCAACGATATATGGATGATATTCATTTGGGTCACCGATCCCTTCATAATCAGGAAAGATTGCAATAAAACCCGAGGGTGTCATGATCAGTCCGATCAGGATTATCTCTAAATTATCCATTGAAAAACCATTGTTGGAAGGTGCCTCCTCATCCAATATAATGGTGCCATGATGGTATGTAGCTATTGGAAAAGCCAATGTATTGGATACGGGGATACAAACCAATCCGGACAGTGTATCCAATGTACCGTCTGATTCCTCTGTTTCATAAGCTATATCAAAAACGGAAATCCCATATGTCGGGATATTGTCTGCCATGCCGAGCAGTCCCAAAATAAATTGAATTTCCGACAAATTCATACTGGCCTGAAGATTGTATTCAATCAGGTCACCACGCTCTGCCGATATAAAACAAGTAAGCCCAAAGATTACAGAAATTGAGTATTTTAAACTGTTGGGCAAAGCTTAATTCCCTACACTCATGATCTTTTTAATTAATTGAACATCATTGGGCAGGAGCCCTGAATTTACCAGGCGTGGTGTTAACGTTCGCAGGCGCGGTTCCCTTCTGAAAACATCCTCGAAAATTAGCAACGCCTCATCTAAATTCCCTTTTCCAGCTAATGTAATGGCAGACCAATAAGGTAATTCAGGGTTTTCAGGATAAAATCCGCTGGCTTTTTCGTATTCCACCAAGGCCTTTTCAATCTCGTCCGTTTCCAAATAATGGTCTCCTTTATTTGCATGCAGGTAGGCTCGTTGGATGCGAATCAAGCGTTTCAGTTCCTTTAATGGTTCAGGATGATCATCGACTCTAATATCCATTACTACATCCTTCCAGGGAACTCCTGTTGGAGTTCCGGTTACAATCAACATGGCAGCAGATTGTTTCCCCCTAATGTCACCTCCTTCCGTCTCCGCTGCTTCCAAAGCAGTCATCATTCTGTCAGCCAAGTCTCCCTCGGTATTTTCAAATGCTTTAGCCATGGCTGGCCAAACGGTTTCCTTTTCCATGAGATTTGCCTGCACAGAATAATTCTTTCCGATCTGATGGCCTGCAGCATAAATACATTTAGAACCTGTGTGGGTTGCCACATTGCCTTTCACATCGATCATGGCCACCTGACGGACTGCTTCTCCATCATCCTCGGATATCAGTTTCTCCAGGGCTTCCCTTGCGGTCAATCCTTCTTCCATTAACCGCAAACCATCTGGACCATAATCCACTTTAACAAATGATTGCGTCGCCACTGCTCCAACCCCGGATTTGGCCCAAGGGACCAGAAACCCAACGGAAAACCAATGGCTTTGAACAGCAACACCCAGTTCACCAGAATTTTCATCATATGCTACAATCGAATAGGTGTGAACAGGTCTAGTTTCGTAGGAAGGGGCCGAAAACAAAACACCCAGAATAATTCCGGGTGGTATGATAAGTTTCTTTAATATGGGTTTATCAAACATAATGATAAATAATTACGTTTTAGCACAGCACGGTTTAGTACAATCTGGACCGCAGGCTTTAGCCTCTTCCTTTTTACAACAGGATTTTGTGTAATTCGATTTACAGTTTTTTCTACTTTCTCCTATTTCAAAGGAAATTTCGTAACTACAGTCAAAGGTTGATTTATTACATCCAACTTGGTTTGTATTTATTGCAGAAGGTTTCGGTATAAAGTTCATTGCAGTAATGGAAAGAATTACTGCGAAGGACAATATGATACCAACAGTTAAACGATTCATTTGAATCTCCTTTTGATAAAAACTTTGGTTGGAAATTTACTGATGGCGTTGTGGTCAAACAATGAAGTTAGAATTCTTATTTTGAATAAATGGGTATCATATTTTCAGTCAATATAATGATTGATCTGTGACTCTTTTTATAGATTAATAAATTAAGAATAAAATGAAAGTGCAAATTACAGATATGCCTAGGCATATCGAGACGATTCTTTTTGATTTTACCGGTTTTTAATAATCTATAATGAATCTAAAAATGACTTAATCCGATCCAGCCCTCCCTGCACATAATCTGTAGGTGTTCCGTAACCAAACCTGACAAATCCTTCCATGCCATGCCATTTACCGGCGGTCAGCAGCACGCTGTAATTATCCCGCAGGGTGAAAACGAATTCTTCCGAATTCATGGGCAGGTTGAGTTTGGCAAAGGTGATGGCTGCAGCCTGGGGCCGGATAATTGTTAAAGCAGGAATATCTTTTGCCCAGTCACAAAGCATATCCAGATTATGGTTCAAGTGATCTTTGGTGCGGTCCAATATTTTTCTTCTGCGGTCATAAACAAGAACACGGGATGCAACCCAATCACTTAGGTAAGCAACATTGATCACGGTGAAATCATGAAAAGACCAGGCCCGGTTAATATAATCCACTGAGCCCACACTCCATCCGAGGCGAAGGCCAGGCAAACTATATGCTTTAGAAAGTCCTGCATTGACGATCGATTTCTTAGTTGTTCCCGCAAAGGAACGGCACTCAATTCCATCCAGTTCAGCCCCACGATAAACTTCATCGGATAGGATCCAGCAATCTGCATCTCCGGCAATGGAAATCACACCGTCCATCACTTCATCCGACATTAAAGCACCTGTTGGATTGTTGGGATTACAAACAGCGATCATTTTTGTCTTTGATGAGACCATCGATCGGAGCTCATCCAGATCCCATTGCCAGCCCAGGTCCTGCCTTATGGGAAGATTTTTCACTGTAATACCAAAACTTCTTGCCAGGTGGAAAATCTGCAGATAATTAGGTACCATATAAACAACTTCATCACCAGGTTCAAGCTGGGTCATAACAGCTAAAAAGTTGGCCTCTGCAGACCCGGATGTGATTAGGACATTTTCTATCGCTACTTCACCACCATAAATATCAGCTACGCGCTTCCGCAGCTCCGGCGTTCCATTTGTGTAACCGTAGAAAAGTTCCTTGTTTAATAATTCATTTTGTTCATCTTCCGTAAGAATTTCTGAAAGTTTTAAAGGATGTACACCACTTTCCGATAAGTTGAAATCCACTTCATTTTCAAAAAGAGATTGGTTTCGCTCTAATTCAAATTGTTCAAATTTCATGACTCTATCTCCATGTATGCTTCAAATACCGCAGTGGCGATTTGTATATCCTGTACCGCAACACCCGTCAGATCGGTGACCGTGATCTGGTCTTCAGATATTCTTCCATTTTCTTTCCCATTTAAGACATTTCCAAGCTCAACGATCGTTTCATCTGAAATGGCGCCCGATCTTAACGCATGGGAGATTTCCCCTCGCTCGATACATTGAGAAATACTATCTGCCACTACCAAATCCGCCATTTTCAAGATTTGCGGATCAAGTTCCTGCTTCGTTGGCGTGTCAGATCCCATAGCTGTTATATGGGTTCCCGGCTGAATATCATCACCGCATAATATGGGTTCTGTGGATGGGGTGGCTGTGATGATCAAGTTGCACTTTTCAGCAACTTGTCTTGGGGATGAACTCAGTTCAACGTCAAATCCGATTTCCATCATATCTGATTGATACTTTTCCATTTTTTCCATGTTTCTTCCCCACACAATCACATTTCTGCAGCCTGTAATATTTTTTAAATACTGTACCTGCATCCGTGCCTGTCGACCTGTTCCTATAATACCAATACAGTGCACTTTACCGGTAAATTGGTCCGCACAAATGGCACCGGCCACTGCTGTGCGGACATCGGTAAGATATGCATCGTCTAATAGAATTGCTTTAGCTTGACCGGTTTTTTGATTAAATAAAAGCATCATTCCCTGTCCATTAGGAACCCCAAGTTGTTCATTCTCCCAAAACCCCGAAGCGATCTTTATCACATAATAATCTTTACCATCAATGTAGCCGTATTTTATATGTACGTCGCCCGGCGGTTTCTGGAACAATAGTTCTCCTACAGGCGGCACCACAGACCTACCTTCAGAATAAGCGATAAAACCTTCTTTGATGATTGGCATAAGATCAAGGTCGTTGACAAGATCCTTAATCTCATCATGGTAGAGTATGGTTATTTTGTTTTGAGCCTGGTTATTATACATAGATCAACAATTAGGGAGTATTTAATTAAAGAGTCTTTCTAACTTTTTCCAACAACGCTTTTGTGGCTTTTATTCCTGCCATTTCATCCAATTTATTTCCCTCATACTCAATGCCCACATACCCTTTGTATCCGGCATCCTGGACGATTTTCATCATCTTATAATAGTCTGTATTGATCTCATTCCCATCATCATCAAAATCATGGCTTTTTGCACTTACCGCCTTGGCATAAGACATCAGTTCACGAACACCCTGATAGCGATCATACCAATGTTCTTCTTCCACAAGAAAGTTCCCAAAATCTGGCAAGGTGCCGCAGTGGGTGTGATCTACCCGCCGGATCACTTCAGATAACCAGGCACCATTACTGGACAAGCCACCATGATTTTCAACAATGACGTTGATATCTTGCCCTGCACCAAATTCCGTCAGACGCCGTAATCCATCCACAGCCAGGTTAATCTGGTCATCATAATTTCCGAAGCTGCGAGCATTCACTCGAATAGAATGACAGTCTAAAAATTTTGCAGCATCCACCCACTTAAAATGATTGTCAACTGCTTTCGTTCGAGAATTAAAGTCAGGATCGCCGAGATCCCCTTCGGAATCACACATGATCAAGAGACTAATGACTCCTAAATCATCAGCTCTTAATTTCATTTCTTTTAAATAATTCTGATCTTTGGCTTTATCAAAAAAGAACGTATTGACATATTCTACTGCCGATAGACCAAATTTATTTTTTGTAATATCATAAAAATCCAAATGATCAATCTTATTGGACCTTATGGATCGATGGAGTGACCATTCGGCCAGAGATATTTTAAAAGGCATCTTATTATTGAAGGCTGATGAGCACGAAACAGTTAGCCCACCAGTAAGAAGAGTGGCAGTTTTTATAAAATTCCGTCTATTCAAGATCAGCTTCTATAATTTCCGAATACGCACATTCCTATACCAAACTTCACCATGATCACCCTGCAATCCAATGCGGCCAGACGATGATTTTGCAAAATGAGGCATATCCTTGAATTTGCTTTTATTAATCAAGTTTTTCAAAGTGTCACTGCCATATTCATATTCAAGTATCTTTACTCCGTTTAACCAATGCTCAATATGATTATTTTGAGAAATAATTTTGACCTGATTGTATTCACCAAGAGGTTTAACAACATCTTCTGAAGGAGCAATCAGGCCATAAAGTGCCCCAGCCGAAGTCTCTTTTCTTAATCTGTCCGGATGAGCCGTATTATCCAGAACCTGCATCTCTGGAGCCGATTGCCAGATACTATGGGGTTCTTCAGTTGCAAAATAAAATATGCCGCTATTGCCTCCAGATTGTACTTTCCATTCGAGCTCCAGTTCAAAATCTTTATAGGTCTCCGTTGAGATGATATCCACGCCCTTGCCACCGGGAATAGTTTTTAAACTTCCATCTTCAACCGCCCAGGCTTCCCAGGGAAAACTGTCCATTTTATAACCACACATGCCAGTAACTGCTTGTCCATCAAACAGGGGTACCCAACCATCAGTGGTTTTACCACATCCTGCACCAAAAATAATTAAACTGATCAAGAGAATATGTTTCATATTTTTTCCAATCATTGATTTGGATTCCATTCACCCTTAGCCACTGCCGGAACAAAATCATCCAAGCCCGGTGGCGGGAACTGTATTGTTTCATCCTGCTCCGCACTCATGTAAGCCGTCATAAGCAATTCGGTAACATTTACTCCATCACTGAAATTCTCTTCCGGGCGTTTTCCTGCTAAAAAGCTTTGAACCATGTGGCGATTTTCAGCCGTATATCCATAGGCGTCCGTCTCATTGCTGACGACAGGCATCTCTCCAGATTCCGCATTCTGTTTTTCAACCAGATCTTCCCCTTCTGCCCCTGTGACCTTCC
>CAYNPR010000071.1:0-7853 GCA_964399115.1 uncultured bacterium
CCACCATGGTAGCGCCACGCAGTCCAATCACCCCTTCACCGTTTTTAATAATATCTTCCACCAATTCTTTCACAGGGAGATTCCGGTGTACGTTGGTCAGGTTTGTTAAACCCAGTTGATCTAAACCCAGGTCGTTTCCATTCATACTCATCTTATTTCATTCCTTTTAAGAGCCATGGGGGTGGGCTCTCTTATAAACTTTTTTCATTTTCTGCGGATTTACCTTGGTATAAATCTGGGTCGAAGAAATACTGCTATGACCCAGCAGTTCCTGAATGGAGCGAATGTCGGCATCATTATCCAATAGATGTGTTCCAAACGTATGTCTTAAAGTATGAGGGTTTGCACCATCATCTTCTCCTAAAATTGCTCCTAAATATATCTTTATCCTTTTTTGTACCGTTCGCACAGAGATATGTTTGCCTTTCCGAGCGGTAAACAAGGGTTTATCCGATTGCGATGACCAATTATATCCCCTTTTATTCAAATAAGCCTCCAGCGCGATTTTAGCGGGTTTACCGAAGGGTACGATTCTTTCCTTATTCCCTTTGCCCACAACTTTAACCAAGTCATCGGAATGGTTTACCGATCCAATATTGAGTCCAACTAATTCACTCAAACGAATTCCGGTAGCATAGAATAATTCCAACATTGCCTTGTCCCGAAGCCCCGTCAACGTACTTGTATCTGGACTGTCCATCAATTCATCAATTTTATTGATTTGAACAAAGGTTGGAATCCGTTTTTCGATCTTTGGTGTTTTAACGTGTACCGCAGGATTATCCTGAATGATTTCCGCCAGAATCAAATACCTAAAAAAGGATTTTATCGATGCCAACCTTCTCGCGACCGTTCTTGATGAATGGCCTTCTTCAAATTCTTTTCCCAGGAAATGGCGGATGGTTGTCCGGTCTATCTTTCCAACGCTGGAATCGCTTTTCTGTTCGTATTGCACCAAGTACGCCATGAATTTCCCCAAATCGTGACGATAAGCCGTTACCGTGTTGGAAGAGAATCCACGTTCATGTTCAATATGGGTTAAAAAATCTTGAACTATGGCTTTATTGGCGTCATCAATCATAAAAAGATTCAATTGAACTGATCAAATTTATGAATTCAGTAGGCAAAGGACTCTGAAAAAATACCTTTTCATTAGAAACCGGATGGACAAATTCAAGTCGTTTAGCGTGGAGGGCATGACGATTGAATTTATCAATTTCATTTTTATAATATTTTGTGAATTCAGGTAAAAATTCCTTTGTTTTGGATATCCCTCCCCCATATTTCTCATCACCAAAAATCGGGTATCCAAGGTATGACGTATGAACTCGGATTTGGTGAGTCCGACCCGTTTTGGGATAAAAAGACACCAAGGCTAGGTGCCGAAATTGTTTTTCAATTTTGTATTTTGTCCTAGATGGTTTCCCATCATTCGATACCACATAAGACATGGGATCTTTCTTTTTTCGTGCGATAGAAAAATTAATTTCTCCTTCTGCATCTTTCCAGTTTCCCCATGCCAAACCAGTGTAGTCCTTTTTTATGGTCCTTTTCTGAAATTGATCCGCAAGCGCTGCATGAGCAACATTTGATTTAGCCACCAGAATAATACCCGAAGTATTCATATCCAAACGATGTACGATGCCGGGACGAGTTTCCCCATTTACGTTAGATAAAGTTTGAAAATGATGAACCAGTCCATTCACCAAAGTCCTAGTTTGGTTCCCAACTCCCGGATGAACCACAAGACCGGCTGGTTTATCGATAACGGCGATTGAATCGTCTTCATATAAAATATCTAGATCCAAGGATTCAGGAATTAATTCATACTCCAATGGTTCAGATTCAGGTATTGTTACTTCAACCAAATCGTCAAATTCCAATGCATAGCCAGATTTTTTTCCTTCACCGTTCACCAAAACGCTTTTGGTCTTAATCCAACTCTGAATCCGGGTCCTTGAATAATCGGACATTTGTTGCACTATAAATTTATCCAAACGCAAACCGACCTCGGATTGCTGATTAATTCGAAATGTAATCAAACTGGAAGTTCTTTGGATCTTTTTTCTTTTTTAGCCAAGACGATGGAATGGTAAATCAAGAAACCCATTCCAATTGTTACAGCTGAGTCTGCGACGTTGAAAATATACCAATCATAATCTCCAATCATAAAATGTAGAAAATCCACTACTTGCCCATTAATAATTCGATCATACAGATTCCCTATTGCACCTGAAAGAATAAGAGCCAACCCGTACTTCACCAAAGGATGGCCATGCCTCTCAATCCATAAATAGCCAATGATAAACCCTGTGAGTATTATTGTCAAAGGCAACAAAACCGTATGCCCACCCGGAATCGATAGTCCGAATGCCATACCATCATTGGTCATATAAGTTAAATGAAAAAAATTTTTAATGACCGGTTCAGATTGGTAAAGATTAAACGATGTTTCGATTGCCCGTTTTGACCATTGGTCGAGGGCAATGACGGTTGCGATCAGCCCGATGGAATACATATATTATTTACTAAGATTTAGTTTCTCATTCTCTTTACAACTAACGCATTTGGTCGCGTTTGGAACTTCCATCATCCTTTCTTCCGGAATCAGTTCATGACATGACGTACATACGCCAAACGATCCATCTTCAATACGATCCAAAGCTTTAACTAAATATTTATAATAATCAGACTCTCGGTTGATGAAATGAAATCCTTTTTCTCTTTCATAAGAATCCGTTCCTGCATCAGCCATATGAACACTATACACGGCATCTTGAGACATACTTGAATTCCCCTTGGTATTCGTATCCAAGTTGCCTTTTAAATCGGTCATTTCCTCGGAAATTTCATTCAATTTCTTTTCAATGGTTTTTTTAAATTTATTTAATTTTGTTTTTGAATAGATTTTTTTACCAGACATTTGTCTTTCCTTTTTATTTCTTTTTCAAGTTTATAGTGTATGAGAATTCATTCAATTTCACAATATTCGTATAATCAGCATTCTCGAGATTATCTTTTATTTCTTGTGTCAATGTTTCTCCGCAAAAGTAACGCTCAAATTTACCAACAGCTTCGGCTATTTGACCATCTAAATCCCATGATATTTCAATACGATCTTCGACGGAAAACCCAGCATCTTTTCTTAGATTTTGTACCGTCCGAACCAAATCCCGTACCAGCCCCTCCAAAATTAGATCTTTTGTGAGTTCTATGGTGAGTCCAACGGTTATCCCGCTGTCACTGGCGGCAGCAAACCCCTCTTCAGCCTCAGTTTCAATAAAAACATCATCTCGCGTTAAAATATATTTGCCTTCACTCAGATTGATTTCACCGGTACTTTGAATTTCATCCACAAGCAGCAAGGCATCCGCTGATTCCAAAAACGACCTGATCTCCGTTATCCCTTTACCATATTTTTGTCCCAGTGTTCTTAAATTGGGTTTTATTCTGTATTTTATCAGTTGGTCTGATTTCGTAATGCGTTCAAGGGCTTTTACGTTAAGCTCATCCAAAACCACATCTTCATTATCCTCTATAAATTGAGCTATAGTATCACTCTCAACGGCAAAAAGTACTTTTGACAAAGGCTGACGAATTTTAAGACGGGACTGGTTTCGCGCCGAACGTCCTAATTCCACAAGTGTCTTTAGGGCATCAACGTTTTGAATCAATTCAAAATCAATCCTGGATTCATCGGGTTCTGGGTAATTACAGTGATGAACGCTTTCCAATGCGTCTTTTTCGGAATTCTGAACCAGATTTTGATAGATTGTTTCAGAGATGAAAGGCAGGGTCGGAGCAACCAATTGTATCATTTGCTTCAACACGTGATAGAGGGTGGCGTAAGCCGTATTTTTATCCTGGTCGTCTTCCGACTTCCAGAACCGGCGGCGATTCCTACGGACATACCAATTCGAAAGATCTTCTAAAAATCTATCAAATGCCTTCATCATTTCATCCACCTGAAAGGCATCCAGGGCCAATCGCGAATCCTTGATCAATAAATGAGTTTTCGCTAGGATCCACCTGTCAAGAATGGTAAGTGATTCGTCATCCAGTGTGTTTTTAATCGGATCGAAACCATCGACTGAAGCATAGGTCGCATAAAAGGAGTAAACATTCCAGAAGGTGATGAGTTTTTTTCGGACCTCATCTGCAGGACCGTAACCAAACAAAAGGTTTTGTTCAACATCTTGAGATGCATACATCCACCGCATTACGTCAACACCCATTTTTTCCGCTGCATCATCAAACCAGATCGCATTCCCCCAACTTTTGTGCATGTCCCGCCCTGTTTCATCTTTCACAAGAGCATGCCCCAAAAGAGTCTTAAACGGTGCTTTTTCTTCCAGCTCGGCAGACATGGCTAAGAGTGAATAAAACCAGTTTCTGAATTGACCAGGAAAACACTCAGTGACAAAATCGCCAGGAAACCACTTTTTCCAATATTCACGGTCCGTATTGTATTGAAGAGTTGAGAAAGGTACTATTCCAGCATCAAGCCAAGGATTGCCTACATCTTTGATCCGGGTGCCGATCAAACCGGTCTCCGGATGTTTAATCTTTACTGTATCAACCCACGGCCGATGGGGAGATTCGCCTTCAAATTCTTCCCATCCTTCAACCGCCAGTTCCTTAAGATCCTCCTTGGAGCCTACAATGTAAAATGATCCGTCGTCAAATGTCCAGATGGGAAGAGCCAAACCCCAAAACCGTTTTTTCGAGATCATCCAGTCGCCCATATTGTCAAGCCACTCATGTTCCCTTTCACGGCCCCATTCGGGAAGCCATTGAATATCATCCACGATTTTTTTAATCTTTCCCCGCCAATCCATGTTAATGTACCATTCATCAACAAGACGAAAAACAAGCTCATCCCCCGATCGCCAACAATGGGGATAGACATGGGGATAATCCTCAACGTGAACCAAGAATCTCCGTTCCTTCAAATCTTGGATAATTTCATCGGTGGTGGTTTTATCTGTGGCAATTTTTCCGGTGAGCCAACCAAACTTTTCAATAAATTTTGATTCTTCATCAAGAGGAGCAAGATCGACCAGATTCAATTTTTTCCCAATCTTATGGTCAATGTCACCACAGCCTGGTGCCATATGAACAATACCGGTTCCCTCACCCGCCACAACGATATCGTTTCCGATATTGTCCTTTCCAGGATCTATCACCTTATGCTGATTCTTGGATGTTATTCCCTTTTTCTTTAAATCATCGTTTTTAAAAGGAAACCCACCCGGTTCTTGCTGTGCTTCCAAGTCGTCAAACGGTCCTTCGTATTCCCAGCCGACCATGTCAACGCCCTTAACCGTACCAAGCACTTCATACCCACCTCGTTCCTTGAAAATCTGTGCGATGGTCTTAAGTTTCGGCACACCCTCGATCCATTGTTTTTTTTCCTTAAATTGTTTCTCCAATCTCTGAAATTCAAGATTCTCTTGTGCAAAATAATAAATGGATCCATCCTGCGCTTTTAATTTGGCATAGTCCAGACCAACATTGACGCCGACCACTACATTGGACGTCAAGGTCCATGGAGTTGTGGTCCAAACAAGTAAAAATTCATTTTCACGATCCTTGATGGCAAATCGTACAAAGACTGATTTATGGGAAACCAGTTTACGTCCTTCAATGATCTCCATTTGGGAGTATGACGTGCCGGAACGGCCGCTCCAAGGAACGACGTCAGTTCCTTTGTAAATTTTACCATCATTCCATAATTTTTTTAGAAAAGTCCAGATCGTATAATTGTTTTCGTCGGACATGGTGAAATAGGAATTATCCCAATCCATCCAATATCCCAGCCGTTTCGACTGTTCCGATTGAATATGGGAATATTTACGTACGCGTTCCTTACAAAGATTGACAAACTTTTCGATACCAAATTCCTCAACCTCCCGCTTCGTTTTGAAGCCAAGTTCCTTCTCAACTTCGATTTCAACCCAGAGCCCCTGACAATCAAACCCATTCTGGTATCGAAGCTCGTACCCAACCATGGCTTTGTATCGATTATAGATATCTTTTAAAGTCCTACCCCAGGCATGGTGGACTCCCATGGGATTGTTTGCCGTGATGGGACCATCTATAAAACTCCATGGAGGTTTACCCTCATTGAGTTTTCGCCGTTTTTCGAAAATATTATTCGTTTGCCAGAACTCGAGTACATCGTGCTCCCTGGCAACAAAATCAACTTTAGATTCTACTTTCCCTATTGTCATGAAATCTCTTTATTCGGTGAGAAACGTGACGAGAAAATTATCTCTTTTATTTAAAGATAGTAACGGCTCTTTTGTAATAAAAAAACGCTCCGGGATGGAGCGTTTAATTTTCCTACGAAGATAATGTTAATAATTCAGGGTATAAAATCTTGATCCTCCATTCGGTTTTTTCACCAAAACCAATAGGGTTCCTTTTGATCGGGACTTCTTTGCAAGATCGTTGAACTTTGACACTGAATTGACTTTTTCCGTACCCACTCGCTTTATGACGTCACCTTCACGAATTCCTTTTGCATAGGCTTGTCCCGAAGGGTCTATTATAGTCACTACCAAAGCATCCTCATTCTCTAAACCATACTTTATACTGAGCGATTCGTCAATTTTTTTTAATTCAAATCCAAATTCAGTTATTTCTGTTCTCGTCTGAGTGGACACCACAGTAGGATTATCCGGCAATGCCTTCAGCACAACATTGACGGTTTTATTGGATCCATCCCTGAAGATTTTAACCCTGCTTTTACTATCGGGAGGTGTTAAGGAAACCACATTCTTAAGATTCGCAGGTCCGGTGATTGAAGCACCGTCAAATTCAACGATTACATCTCCTTCTTGGATTCCCCCTTCTTCCGCGGGGCTCCCTTTAACAACATCGGTAATGAGCGCGCCACTCCGAGTATCCAATTCCAGAACCCGCGCGGTTTCATCATCCAATTCCTGAATGTAAACGCCAAGCCATGAACGGGTAACATAGCCATTTGCAATCAGATCCGTCATAATTCTTTTTGCCATGTTGGAAGGTATTGCAAATCCAACACCGCGATTTGCTCTTTCATACCCGCCCGTAGCAATGGCAGTGTTGATTCCAATCAGATCACCTGCCATGTTCAATAGCGCACCGCCGCTGTTACCTGGATTAATTGCCGCATCTGTCTGGATAAAATCCTCATAGCTTTGGGAACCAATTATATTGCTTCGTCCCAGAGCTGATATGATCCCGGTTGTAACCGTATGACTCAAATTTTCAGAAAATGGGCTCCCAACTGCCATAACCCATTCACCAACTCTGATCTTATCGGAATCTCCCAATTCAATTTCAGTCAGGTCTTCTGCATCAATCTGCAGCACTGCCAAATCTGATTTTGGATCGGTCCCAACGATTGCCGCATTAAACTCTCGTTTGTCAATCAGTTTTACTTGGATGTTGTCCATGTCATCCACAACATGATTGTTTGTCAGGATGTATCCGTTCTCTGCATCAATGATCACGCCGGATCCCAGTGCATTTGTTTTAAATTCCCGTTGTCGAGGCGTATTGGGATGAAAATAGAAAAATCCGAATTCTTCTCCAAACTGGTCCAATGAAATCAGTTTATCGGAGATAATCGTGACCACTGTTGGTTTTGCTTTTTCAGCCACATCGGCGAATGCCTGGCTGAATTGTCTAACCACGGAATTTTGGGCTGTGATTATGCAAAAAATAAATGGTAGAAATAGTATTTTTTTCATTAATGCGATCTCACTTTTTACCATCTTCAATGTAAATTGTGAAAGGGAGTTCCATAAAAAATAAAAAAGCCCCCGTAATTCTACGAGGGCTTTTTTTGATTGTTTCTATTGGAT
>CAYNPR010000072.1:0-1322 GCA_964399115.1 uncultured bacterium
AGAGCATCACGTTGCCAACGTGAGGGTCGCGAGTTCGAATCTCGTCTCTCGCTCATTATTAAAAAGCCCCGGGGAACCGGGGCTTTTTAATAATGTATTCCACCAAAGTCATTTACTCCAAAAAGACAGACAAATCTTTTGCAGTGATTCGCATCCCGTAAAGGATGGAATGGAAAGCAGCTGCTCTTAAGGTATGATTATTTCCAGTGGAGTTGATTCCGGGCCGGATACGCCACTGCCGTTTACGCTGGAGATGGTATAATTATACGTGCCAGAATCAAGCCCAGTGTCTTCGTATGAAAGATCGGAACCCGCATAAATCTCCGTTCCATCCCTCTTCAACGAATAGGTTGACGCATTTTCAACGGTGGACCAGGTAAGCGTGACGTTGTTGTCGGTTATGCTGCCGGAGAAGTTTTCGGGAGCGGGAAAAAGGGCTTCACCGCATTCTTCATTCGATTCAGGTCCTTCCGTACCATCTCCGAACACTGCAGTCACCTTAAAACAGTGTTCAGTGCCGCCGGAGAGACTAATGGAGTAAGAAAGATCAGCCGTTTCCGCATTGAAAACGTCGTCCAGATAGATACGATAGGTTTGAGCTGCTGGAACGCTGATCCAGTTCAGATTGAAAAGGCTCACTTCAATCTCCATAATGAGGAATGGACCGGTTGTTAATTCTAATTCGGATGATTCCGGACCGGATTCGCCGCTGACGTTCACGGTGGAGATGGTGTAGGTGTAGGCCGTCCCATAATCAAGTTCAGTGTCTTCATATGAAAGATCGGTTCCCGAATAAATATCGGCTCCGTCTCTTTTCAACAAATAGGATGATGCATTTTCTACGATTGCCCAAGAAAGCGATATGTTGTTTTGGGATACGCTGCCGGAGAAGTTTTCGGGAGCGGGGAACAGTGCTTCGCCGCATTCTTCGTTGGAGGGAGGCCCCACCGTACCATTTTCGTCGACTGCGTTCACGATAAAACAGGGTACGGAACCGCCGGTGATGTCTACGGAATGGGATAAGGATTCGGTTTCCGTCACCAATGCTTCATCCATGTAGAGACGATAGGTTTGAGCTGATGATAAGCTGGACCAATTGAGGTTGATTGTATTTACGTCGACGGTCAGGGTAAGAACCGGTGCGGGTATTTGTTCATGGGTCGTCAGTTCGATTGGAGATGATTCCGGACCGGATACGCCGCTACTGTTTACGGATTCAATCGTATAACTATAGGTTGTCAAATAGCTCAGGTCTGCGTCTTCGTACGAAAGATCGGTTCCCGAATAAATATCGGCTCCGTCTCTTTTCAACAAATAGGATG
>CAYNPR010000072.1:1422-7820 GCA_964399115.1 uncultured bacterium
GTTGGAGGGAGGCCCCACCGTACCATTTTCGTCGACTGCGTTCACGATAAAACAGTGTGTAGATCCGCCGGAAAGATCAATTGTATACGACAATTCAGACGTTTCCGCATGAAATACGTCGTCCAGGTAAACACGATACGTCTGGGCAGCTGGAACACTGGACCAGTTGAGATTGAAAAGCCCCTCCCCTGGTTCAATAGTGAGCTGCGTTGCTGTTACTGAGTCATCTGTCGATACACTTAATGGTTCAGATGTAGTGCCACGGGTTCCTTGGAAATCATAAGCCGTGACGTTGTAAATGTATGGTGTACCCTCCACCAAACCAGAATCCATCATAGACGTTGTAGTATCAGTCCAGACCACTAAACCATCTCTGGCTATATCATAACCGACAGCGTTGATGACATTACTCCACACTAAAAGTATATCACTTTGGTTAACGGAATAGTTGAAAGTGTCTGGAGCGGGTAAAAGTGCTATGCCGCATTGTTCAATAGATAGAAAACCTTCTGATCCGTTTGCATTTACTGGAGAGATTCGGTAACAATATTCTACACCTCCGGAAATACTATCCACAAAAGTCTGTTCTGAAGTTTCAGATAGAAACTGCCCATTGCGATAAACCTTATATGCAACTGCATTCGCCGTTTGGCTCCAGCCTAACGTGATGCTTCCCTCGTTTTCAGTTAAAGACAAATTTTCGATCGCAAAACGGTAAAACGTTACCAATATCGGTTGAGCGTTTGATTGATTGCCAGCAAAATCTATTGCCTCCATTCTTATAGTGTGTTCCGAGCCGTTCAAATATCCGATCGTGGTCCAATGGTAGCTATAGGGAGGATCGACCAAAGTCGCGGATAATGAATCGTCGATATATAATTTAACTGTTTCGATTCCTACATTATCGGCTGCAAAACCAGCAATTAAAATAGAAGAGTCAGCCACTATTTGCCCGGATACAGGTGAAAGTATGGCTACCACAGGAGGTGTTGTGTCCACCGACGATTCATCTTCATTACTTACAATAACCATAATGGGGGATAAGGCTGTCGCATTTCCATCTAAGTCTACGATTGTTACGTTGATGATATGTTCAGCGTCTTCCGTCTCTCCGACAGTATTCCACGAATATGTATAGGCAGAATCAGTATCCTGCCCTACTAAAGTACCATCAATACTAAAGTCCACGTATCCCACACCAATATTGTCGTTTGCGGCAACAAAGATATCCACCGTATCGGAGACTGTTGCTGATGATGGAGGATATATAATATTTCCAGTAGGGAAGATATTGTCCTCTACGATATTATTTACGGTAACGTTGATTGGCCCTATGGTGATGCGGTTCCCGGCTAAATCTGCAATGTCTGCGTGGATTGCCTTAACGCCTTCATCTTGATCCGTTGTATTCCAATCATATTCATAAGGAGATTCTGTAGCTGAGAAGAAAAGAGAATCGTCAATATAAAACTTCACACTATCGACACCTTCATTATCATTAGCTTCAACTTTAATTTTTAACGTGTCGAAAACCGTTTGATTGTGATAAGGAAAGACGAACGCACCAGTCGGGCTTACGTTATCATCATTATCGATGATAACCTGGATTGAGTTGGTTTGATTAATATTACCGGATAGATCCTCAGCCCTTGCATAAATGGTATGGTATTCATCTTCGGCATAGACCGTGTCTCTTGTATCCCACACATATTGAAACTGTACATTTGATGGTGGTGCTAAAGAGTCTATAATAGTTGATTCGTTCAAATAAACAGTCACCGATTTCAACGCATCGTTATCATAAGCAAAAACACTGATGAGAATGGTATCCGATAAAGTGGCTTGATCCGGCGGATTGGTGATTGTTATGACAGGCGGTGAATTATCCGGTTCTTCAGGGACTTCAAAATAGGGGCCTTCACAGCTAAGCATCAGCACAAAGGTCAGTAAAACACTATATTTAAATCTTTTCATTTAGTTTGATATGGTTACCATGATCGGTTGCACGTGTGTGACGTTTTCAGCAAGATCAAATACTTGAGCGGAGAGAGTGTGTTGGCTGCCGTTTTCCAAGGAAGATGTATCCCAAGAATATTCATATACATTTGTTGAATCTGCTGTTAAATCTACGCCTAGGAGATCTCCATCAATGAAGAATACGACGCCATCAATGCCATAATTATCTGTTGCCCAGATTTTAAATCGCACGGTATCACTCACCGTTTGGCCGGATATCGGATTCGTGATTGTTCCAACGGGTGGTGTCGTGTCATTTATTTGATTGTCTACCAAAACGGAGATGGGATTTAAAATTGTTTCATTTCCAGATGAATCAGATAAAATGACACCTATGATGTGTTCAATGTCATCCGATTCCTGAGTGGTATCCCAAAGATATTCGTATATACCCGAAGAATCTGTATCCGTTGATTCGGTCCAAACACTATCACCGTCAATAAAGAATTTCACTTTACCCATGGCAACGTCGTCATTTGCCGTCACAGTCACATTGATCGTATCACTGACTGTCATGCCCGGTGGAGGGTAGATTATTGCGCCGGTTGGAGGAGTTACATCTACTGGATCAAAGTTGTCTACTATCACACCGATGGATGGTACCGTAGTGACGTTATCATTTGTGTCCGTTACTGTTACGTAGATGGAATGAATGAGATCCTCTCCGTTTTCAGGGATCAGAGTATTCCATTGCCGAACATATAGTTGTGACGATTCAATAAAAATTCCATTGCCCAGAAAACCGTCATCCACATAACAACTAACGGATTTGATGCTGCCATTATCAGATGCTTCCACTTTAATGTCCACAATGCCACTGACCAATTGTCCGTTGATCGGATTGATGATAACTGCGGTAGGCGGAACGTTGTCTTCATTGTCCACTATTACCCAGATTGGAGAAGGCGCATAACTGTTTTCAGTGGGATCATAGGCAATAACAGACAGGGTATAGGTTTCGTCTTCAATATAATTTTCCGTTTCCCAAATATACGTAAATAACTCATTTTCGGAAGTTATGTCGGTACCGACGTGTACTTGTTCTCCCGAAACAGATTGAATATAAAATTGTACGGAGTCGACTAAGTCATTATCCGTTACTCTAGCAGTGAAGTCCACGTTGCCGGAAACGGATTGTCCAGGAATAGGGGAAAGAATGATTGCATGGGGTGGGGTTCGATCCGCTTCCGGTATTTCATAGGGTTCTTCGGTGCAAGAGAGATGCAAAAAGAAGAAAATTAGAAGAATGGGCAGAATAAAAACGTTACGATGGATGTACATAATTTAAATTTACGACACTTTAGATTTAATCCAACTAATGACCTTTCCGCCTAATTGTGTTTTTTCCATTTCCGAATTAATGATTTCGTGTACGTAAACATTATGTGCTTGATTGAAAAAACGTACATGTTCCGGCCAAATTTTCTCTCTTCATAAACCGGTGTGAAATAAAATTCATTCTTTTTTGTCCAAAGATCGTAAACCATGGAGGATGATACTGAAGTTGGAATCAAATATGACACTGATTGAAAAGTAGGCCCGTTTTCATTCAAACCAACTATGCTTGCTTTAGGGAGAAGATCGTTAAACTCGTTCCAAAGCTGTGATTCTCCTGAATCGTCCTTTTTTATTTGTGAATCAATGAATGCCCCTAAAAGAAAAGCGAAAAAGGAGTAAAAGAATCCCCTTTCAATGGAATAATGCATGATGGATTTATCCGTAACAATCTTTTCAATATTTAAAAGTGATATGAATTTAGAATCTCCAGCGTCGGTTGTTATGAACATGTCGGGACGAATCATTTCATTGTTGAATTCAATGTTGGAAAAAGGTATTGTGTCTCCCATCACCGTATAGACATGTCCCGTTCGCCCTTTCATTTTATTGATGTTTTCTCCAAAACTCCAGCTGTAATGGTATAATCGGTCAAAATCATTATAAATGTAATAAACGTCCTTTAGCTGAAGGGAATCTTTTGTCAAGGCACCCATCGGAGTAAAATAAACGTCATATTCTGAAATTGAATCCATGTCACAGACAATTGTCTTTCCATCATACAATACGACCATGTGATGTACCCTGGACACGTCTTCGGAACCGAATAATACAGATAAAACAAAAATGAATATGCACGTGATTTGATTCATGGGGTGTAAATTAAGAACCCTTTATGAAGAGTCAAATTCAAGTCTTTTTTCTAATCTTTCATGGGTTAGTAGTGTCGCCAATGGATGCACAGCCCAAGATCTCCATTGATCTAGGTTTGGGAATCTACGAACCTCTCATGGAAGGATTTGACGATAATACGGAAGTTTTTTTCCCGGCAGATAACGTTTTGAACCGAAATATGCTCCTAAACTGGGGTGTGTATTACGAATTTTTCTCAAATGCTCGCATCGGATATAATTCCTATTTATCCTATGATTTCGGAAAATTAAATTTACAGAATTCGAAGCCTGTATTTAGTCGGTCTATTCAATATCGCATGGTACCTCTCGAGACCTTTTTTCGATGGCGGCCTCGGATAGAACTAAATTTTACTCTGGCTGCCATTTGGGGGCGAGGGAAGTTGACGGTGGAGACAAAACCCGCCGGTAAGACGGATGATTGGAATGAATTGCTAAATAGTTTTGGTGATAATGACCCTATGGATGAAATGGGATCGTCGGACGTGATGATTTCGGACTGGATTGGTTTCTCCGGAATGTTGGGAATCCGATATTATTTATCATCTCGCTTAGGAATAGACTTTAAGGCTGGGTTCCTAAATAATTACTACAACCATGAAAATTGGCGCATTTACAGCACCAAGGTTCAAGGTCCTGAAATGACCATTGACGATCTTCCAATCTTTTCGTTGAAAGTCATTTACGGATTGAAATGAGATACTGTATTTCTTTCACTTTTTATTTTGGATTGTTGTTTTCCCAGGAAAGAGTTCTTCCTGATGAGAATCCCTGCGATCATCCCCTCCTTAGTTTGGCTAGAGAGAAGGGCGTAAGGGCAGTCCCTTTGAAAGAATATTTTAAATACCGGAAAATTGTAAAAGCCTGTAATGAACAAGGCGGTCAATTATTCATCGAGCAGATTGCACAAAGGGATTTGATCAGGGATTATTATAGATCCAAAGTGATGGCGTCGTGGACTTCGACTCATGCCATATGTGTATTTTCGGTCATTTTCTATTATTTTCTGGGCCTTGGTGTCGCGACGAAATGATGCATATTTTTCCAAGAATTAGACAATTAACTTCTGACCCAATTTTTAACGATATCCTATTATTTCAAACAATAAGACTATTATGAAAAATATATCAATCATTTTCACTATGTTAGTTATGATTGGGTGTGGTGGTGGTGGTGATGGGAATGCTCGCAAATCTACCGCCAATATATCCAAAGTCGTAAATCGTGATACTGAAACGCCACCCGAAGCAGGAGGCTATGGGTTTGAAGCCATTGCGGAGAAACTTGGTTATCAGACATATACGTCCTCGGAAAAAGAAAAAAATTATTTTGGTGATCCACGCGCAGTTAAAGGAGGCACAATAAACTATATCCACACTCTTTTCCCAAGGACAATGCGTATATATGGCCAAAACTCAGGTCAGGTATTAAATACTCAAACTATTCATAGTCTGTGTTATCAACCATTATTGAATCTACATCCTATCACCCTGGATTTTATTCCAGGTTTAGCTAGTCACTGGAAAATTGCTGATGATAAAATGCAGTTTTGGTTTCGAATTGATCCTGATGCACGCTGGTCAGATGGTGCACCAGTTACCTCCGCAGATGTCATAGCCACGTGGGATCTTCTCATGGATGAAACAATTCTTGAACCTTCGTTGCAAATTACATATGCAAAATTTGAACGCCCAGTTGTAGTAAGTAAATATATTGTGTCTGTACAAGCTAAAACATTGAATTGGCGTAATCTACTTTATTTTGGGAATTCAATGGCTTTACATCCCGCTAAATATCTAGATGAATTAGATGGCACCGCATATTTAGAAGAATACTTATTCAAATTGCTTCCAGGAACTGGACCCTATATGATTTATGAAAAAGATATTATTAATCAGGAATCATATACTCTAACAAGAAGAAATGATTATTGGGCAAAGGACAAACCTTCAAATCGTTATCAATTTAATTTTGATAAAATTAAGGTTTCAGTAGTGAAAGATAATGATGCTCTTGAATTTGAAAAACTAAAAAAAGGAGAAGTAGATTTTAAAGAGATCAGTCGCTCACGCAGGTGGATTGAGGAATGTGATTTTGAAGCAACACAAAAAGGATGGCTGAAGAAACAGAGGATCTATTCTGAGAGGCCTCCTGGTACAAGTGGATATTCATTTAATATGAGAAAATGGCCTTTTG
>CAYNPR010000073.1:0-5247 GCA_964399115.1 uncultured bacterium
ATCCGGTCGGATGGCCTATTTGCTGGTCAGGGTCCAAACGCCATCCCAGTCGTCACCGGGCGGGTTTGCCTGAAAGTGTTCACAACGGGGAATATAAATTCGACTGGGATTCGTTTTCCGCCCCGAGAACATGTCCTCCAAGGTATCGGACGCCTTAAACGCTTCAATGGCTTTTTCCCATTCCTGGTTTTTATAGAGTTCCAATGCTTCATGATAGGCAGGCAGGATCTTTTTATATTGGTCCGGTTCCTGTCCAACTTCGGAAATCAATTCCCAAACTTTCACTGGTTCATTTTTCCCCATCACCCGTACAAGATCTAGATCACGAACGACGATTCTATCCTTTACCGGTTGGTAGGTACTGTCCGCGAGCTGGATATAAATACCATATTGTTTGGCGGATGACTCCAGCCGTGCCGCCGTATTTACATTGTCTCCCATCATCGTATAGTTCATTCGAGCTTCGGAGCCCATATTCCCGGTCACCATCTGACCAGAGCTGATTCCGATTCTGTTTTGCATATGGTGTACAATTTCCGGCCATCGATCACCTTCTTTTTGCCAACCTTGTCTTAATAATTCCAGATTGTCTTGCATTTTGATGGCTGTTTTACAGGCCCAAAATTCATGATCGTCTATTTCGATGGGTGCGCCGTAAAAGGCAACAATCGCATCCCCAATATATTTATCCAGCGTACCCTTATTTTCCAACAAGACGTCGGTCATATCCGTCAAGTATTGATTCAGGAGGGCCACAAGTTCACTTGCGGATAATTTTTCAGAAAAGGCGGAGAAGCTCTGAATATCCGTGAAAAAGGCCGTGTGGTATCCTTCTTCGCCACCCAAGGATGGTTCTTCTCCACTATCGTACATCTGGTCGATGAGTTCCGGAGAGACGTACGTTCCAAAGGAATCCTTCAGGAACTGTTTATTCTTTTCCTCCTGGATGTAATTGTAGACCGTAATGCCCAAATAACCGAAAGCCATGGTGGATAAGGGGCCAACCATATCCAGCCAGACATACTGGTTTGAAAATAGCCAAAAAGATAAAAAAGCATAGCCTCCCACGACTATAATTGTGGACAATCCACCCATGGCGGGACTCAGAGCGGGTACGCCAAAAGAGAGGAGAATGCCTATCCCCAAGATAATAACGGCAACCCAGCCTTTGGATATCTCATGGATGATCCTATTGTCCAGGATAGTGTTTAAGGCGTTGGCATGGAGCCCAACCATGGGATATCGTGAATCAAAAGGCATTGGATTTAAATCTGATGTCCCGGCTGCCGTGAGGCCATAGTAGAGTTTTTTACCTGTGAATTCAAATGGTACAAGTTTTCTTGTTTTATTTCCGTCGGGGACAGCTAAACGTTTTTTCCTCGGATTAAAATGAAAATACATAGGACGCTGTTCATCGATCATATTATTTCGATTAAGGTTGGAAATGATCAGGAAATTCCGTTCAAGAAGGCCCAAGTTGGCCCGCGCTTTTTTTAGTGTTTTTTTAGTGCCGTCATCGCTTGAACCTTTAATAGCATCTTCCAAGTCTAGTTGCAGTTGGCTAACGGAACTAAACTCATAATCAATTATCCCGGTTTTAAATGTAATGGACCCATTGGTAATGAGATCATCGAGACTTGGATCTTCTGTTCTGTTTGTGTCCAAAAATACATCGGCAATGACATTGTTGTTTTTTATTTCATTAAAAAAAGATGGTGGCAATTTTTTGAATTCTGCAGCGGTTCCATTTGGGTTTTCTGTGATCCATTTTTCAGCCATGCTCATTGGCATCAGTTTTTTGGCTATTGCCATGATTTGTTTTTTGCTGGATTTGATCGATGCAAGAGCAGGTTTAAACGCAGCCTTTATGTTACCGCCAAATGAAAGATTTGCAAGTTTCTTATACTCTGCCATGACGTAATTGGGATGTTCAATCTCTTGGAATTCTTTTAGCTTTCGATATGGATAATGCATCATATCAAATTTGCCTGTTTCCTTATCCTTCCACGGGCCGGCCCAGTTCACGATCATTTGACCTTTACCGTTTATTGGAATATGGATTTCAGTCCGTCTAAAATCATCAAGCTCGGGATCTATATCAAAACGAAGGTATTGGCCGGGCTCAATCTCCACACTGTCAAATGAGACTCCGTAGTGTCTGAGTGCCATCGCGAGAGATGCTGCTGGGAATAGTCTATCTCCATAGAGCATGAGAAGTGGGAACCTGCGCTGTAGACCATCTGGATCAGGATCTGATTGGAAAAAGTAAACACCGGCGGATTTCTCAATCAGTATATCTACCGGTGCTTCGATATCATAAGCACTAAAAATTGTTGAAAATTTTTCTTTTTCATCATTAGGTATCATTCTAAAATAGTTTTTGTTTTTCATCAATGCCAGTCGCCGATCCATGACTTCTGTTCTTTTTTTAACTGAATCAGCGGCCTGGGCCTTGGTCTTTGGTTTAAAACTCTGGGCAAAAATAATATTTCCTGAAGCTTCAGCTGCATCAGCAAGGTCTTTGTCGGGATTTGGAAATAGTTTTTCTATTTTTTGTACGGTCAAAGTTGAATCTGTAAAATCCAAATCTTTCTTATTAAGCTCACTTTCACTTTCTTCAATAAAATAAAAATCAAATAAAAATGCATCCATCCCATGTTCTGCAGCCGTCTTAATAACGGGGAGATGTTTGTCCCTGCTCCAGGGACTCCATTTACCAATCGTTGCCAATGCGTCCGTATCTATATCCACCGTGGCAATGTCATCTCGAACCTCCACTAAACCGCGATTTTTAAATCGCATATCCAAAAGACTATTCTCAAAATTGTCATAGAGATCAAAAAAGGAAAGGAATGCAACAAGTCCAGCGACTCCGAATGCGATTAAAATATAGGGTAAGTTTTTAGTCATAACGTTAGCTGACGATGTTTGGGGTGATGAAAATGAGTAATTCCCGCTGTTCCTTTTCAATTGAAAAAGATTGAAAAAATTTTCCTAGAAAGGGGATACCGCTCAGGATTGGCACAAATTTTTTGTTTTCGATCATATTTTCCGCAATCAGGCCGCCGATAATGACCGTATCGCCATCATTGACCGTGACCTGGGTTTTTACCGTACGCTTGGTTGACCGAGGTTTATCGGTATTGATCTCCGCCGCTCCAAGCAGGGCTTCAACCGTTGCATCGACCAGAAGGGTGATTTTTGTTTTGTCATTGATTCTGGGTGTGACGTTGAGTTTGATGCCGATATCTTTTTCCGTGACCTGGTTTTGATTGATATTGCCATAGGGATTTGTATTTTGTGTAGTCTGATTCCCCTGGCGGTACGTGTTTTGTTGTTGCATATTGGACACGTTTCCTTCGATGTAAACCGTGGTAACCGTTTCAGTCTCGGCCTGGTGATTGTCCAGTGTGGTAACCTGTGGGCTGGACAGCAGTTTGGATTTACCCCTGGCTTGCATGATCTTTAAGGCGGAAGAAAGTTGGATCGGACTGAGCGTTGCGATGGTGATATTGTTCATACTGATCGGGAAGCTGGATGTTGTATCATAGCCTTGTCCCACTTGGATGGGTGCCTTTGACCAATCAATCCCAAATCCGCGGGTTGTGTCCATTTGAGATTCAATGAACCTGACGGCAATGTTGATATTGGGGATGGATATATCCAATTGCTCGATCATATTCAGGATCTGTGGCATATATTCCTGGACATCGGAAATAACGATGATATTGGATACGGCCCCGCCGGCTCCTGGCGTGACCAATGGCGTAAAAGATTGTAATTTGCCCCTGGATGACATGACTGCACCCAGGGGAGAGGAAAGATCGTCGGCATTGATGTAATTAAGTTTTTTGATCACTGTCACCAGTTCACCGACCATTTCTGTTGCGCTGGTTTTGATAATGAGGATGTTTTCCTGAACAAAATAACTGTACCCATTAGGTTTCAGGATGGCGTCAAGGGCTGCTTTCACGGATACGTTTTCCAGATTGGCGGTAATGGTGTCCTGTACGTCCGGGCTGATCACGATATTCAGGTTAGTCAGTTCACCGATCATCATGAGGATGTTCCTAATATCGGAATCCTTCATATTGATTGACATCTTTGCACTCAGGTCATATTTCTCGCCAGCCTTGGTTATGGGAGAATAATCTTGGGCAAAAAAAGTGGATGCCGACAGAATCAACTGGATGAAAATTATATAAAATTTACGAACCAACGTCTTTTATTACCCTTTTGTTGCCCATTCTAAAGGTGATTTTCTTACTTTCAATTGATTCAATCAACATATTATTGACGGTTTCTCCTTCCCTGAAACTTTGGCCATTTATTATGACTAAAACCTTTTCTCCCAATTTCATAACTGATTCTATTTTTAATTGTTCCAGGTCCGACATGGCTTGTGTCGTTTCCACTTCAGGTACATTCTTTTCTTGCTCATCTTTTATTTTTTCCGGGAACACCGATATTTCCGGTTCTTGCTCTTCAAAAGGGTCACGCTCCCAATCTTCATCTTCCAAAGCCAACAAATCTTCTGGTATTGGTAAAAATTCAGCTTGCAGAATAATTTCATTTTTTTGTTCTTTGGATTTTGCAATCTTTGCGGCTTTTGCCTTAAGCGTCGCTATACGATTTACGTCAACACGTGCAGTTTTTGGACGTTTCTTTTCTTCCCGCTTTTTTTCTGCGACAGGCTTATTGCTGTTCCGGTCTATGTAGTCATAAACAGCGTAAATGAGCGACAGCGCAAGTCCGGCAATTAGAATTTTGAGTCTCGGAGTCATAACGAATTACACCTTAAACTAACTCAAAAATGATGGTATCTAAAATCTTTTTATCACTATTATTATCGAACAGGGAATGGCAGAAATCATCTCCAATGTCTGTAGAGAATTTCGACCCGGGATCAATGGGAATATTGCTCCTTATGCTCACTCTTCCTCTACTATATAAAGTTCTTTATTCTCGTTATAAGCGATGGTATTGTTTTTCAAAAGAAGTTGAATCACGTCGCCATAATTGTGATCATAATCGTCAATGATAAACTGTAAATCATCCAACATATATGGGCTCTGGTTTAATTGTTTAAGAATTATTTTGGCGATCTTACCAGTTGGATCAGGAGATGGCTCCTTGGATTTTTTTTGGTTAGTAATTATTTTATCCGACTTTTGAGCTGAGATCTTTTTTTGTGGATCAGGAGATGGCTCCTTGGATTTTTTTTGGTTAGTAATTATTTTATCCGAC
>CAYNPR010000073.1:5347-7663 GCA_964399115.1 uncultured bacterium
TTTTGAGCTGAGATCTTTTTTTTGGTCTTTTTTTGAGTTTTGGCCTTGCTCTTCTGTGTTGGTATAGATTCTACTATCGGTTCCGTCGCCGGTTTAAACCACTCATCAGGCACGTCTTCAGGTGCATCTTCAGGTCTTTCAATTTTCTGAGTGACCGGTTTTTGATCTTTGGGCTTGGGTATTTCGTTTATTGCCAGATTTTTTGAACTGTTCCCCGTTAAGGATTGAAAATAAGTGTAGGCGATGAATTTTATCTTGTGCTTTCCTTTTTTATGTTGCGCGATTTCGATATGAGATGCGGTCAACCGGTAGCGGCTGTTCATCATGGACTCTAAAAATTTACCGAAATTAAGGTAACCTCCATTCACTTCAATATCGATTGGTATTTTTTCGATGACAACTTCATTATTCGTTTCCGGCAGAATGATTGTTTTTTTATCTATGGCGATTCGGGAGACTGTAAATTTTATATTCTCAAGCCCATAGTCTTGCAGCATGAGGTAAAGTGTGTTCGATACTTTGTCAAAGCTGGATTTATTCGGGATTCGTCGGATGACGGTTTCGAACTCTTCATTTAACGTTTTCCATTCATTATCAATGGTGAGGATCTCTGATTCCAACTGTTTGTACTTGTTTTTTTTATTTAGAAAGCTTTTTTGCATTCTCTTTACGTTTTCATGTTCGAAGGCGATATCCTTATGAAACCAGTAATACCATATCATCATAACGGTAACGATACTGGTGGAAATGGCAATAAAAACGTTTCTCTGATTTCTTAGAATACCACCCATCATAAAATGCATTTTAGTTCAAACTGTAAGCGCGATGATTTAAACCCGAGCTTCGTGGCTTGAAAAATGATGTTCACGGATTGAAACAATCCAGAATTATCGAGTTTTTCATAATAATCATTAAAATATTTTTCTTTCAGTGCGGGATTTGCATATACGTCCCCTTTAATTCTCACGATTCGCTTATCCTCATCCTCCATTTCGATGACCTGAACCCGGTCCCGTCCCTGCATTTTATATTTTTTATCTTCCCATCCTTGTTGGAAGTTGACCTGTTCGAGAACGATTTGTTTATATTCGTTGTGAATGCGACTTAAGAATTTTGTAGTGATGTGAATTCGTTTGAAAAATTCAGTGTCGTAGTTCAAGATATCCAGTTGTTCCAGGACTGAGGCACGGTTCTTTGTTAAGAGAGAGTGTTCTTCCTGAACAATAGTCAGATCTTTCGTCTCCATTTTCAATGGTTCAATTTCAGAATTGATGGAATCCAGATCGCTCTTGGCTGAACCCGTAATGAAAATAAGCATGAGCAATAATAGTGCTGCAGCTGGGACACTGATCCGATTTGCCCACCTGAACATTTCATTTTGTTTAATGGTCACTGGAAGCACGTTGACGGTATCTGGATAATTTAATGCGGAGCCAATTGCGGTCGTCAGCAAGGTTGGATGGAATGGAATGGAATCCCTTTCATTTTCGTTGGGTGATATCGCAATGTTTCGGATGGGATTAAGATAGGAAGTGTTAAGCCCAAGGGTCCCTCCAATGAACTTATCCAAGTTAAGAATCTCACCTGCAGATCCGCTCAATAGAACCATAGTGTCCTTGGTGATGGCAAAATCCCGTTTTATACCATTGATGGCTCTGTCTATCTCTTGCCTCCAACTGTCGAATATTGGGCGAAAAATATTATCATAATCGCCGGGCTCCGCTTTTATCCCAAAAGATTTTAAAAATGATTCCGGTACCTGAAATTTATCTCGTTCGTGCCAGTTGTCCGTTGAATGACCCTGTTCCCGCAGAGCATCAATCAAGCCCTGGACACCGATGAAGAATGGATAAACGACGCGAAGGATGCCTCTTACACAACCGAGGATTAAACTTTGGCTTTCACCAATATGAACAAGCAAAGTGGTCTTTTGTCGATGTTCAGGATAATTCCAGAGAAATGCGTTTAATACTGCCTGTGCAGTGGGGTGCCACCATCTTATTTCCCAATCAAGTTCCTTCAACAGAGAGCTAACACCGGCGACGGCACTTTTATCGCCGACACCGACTTTGAAGTGATTGTTGTACCCCTTTGTGCTATGGATAATGGCATCCTCTACTGGGAATGGCAGACCTTTTTTTATTGCCCATTCGATAATTTGGTTCTTTTCCTTTTTGTTTTCTTTCGGGACTTCCACCAGCTTTAGGAGCATTCGGTCATCATGGACGTTTAGGGCAATATTGCTCTTTTGGCTTAAAATCTTTGATGCGGATTTATGGAGTTTATCCTGCCCAGATAAACTGTCAATCAGTTTTC
>CAYNPR010000074.1:0-7652 GCA_964399115.1 uncultured bacterium
GACTATAAGCATAATTATTGAATGCTTGAGCATCTGAACTATCTGTAGTAATAAGCTCCATGTAAATTTTATCCGATTCTTTCCAATTGCCAATCGTATCATAAATCAACGCCAAGTTATGTTTTGCACTCCTGGATTCTGGAAAAGCAACCAATGCTTTCACCAAATGAAGTTCAGCATTCTCATAATCCTTAATCTGATAATAGGAAGTACCCAGCAGATATTGAACCGTGTAATCATTTGGAAATCGTTCTACATGTGGATTTAAGGCTGCAATGGCATCTTTCGGATTCTTATCCCTGAGCGCCATGACGGCAAGATTGATAAACCCCCGGGGATCATCATTGAAATTATCAATGATCCGCTGATTATACAGCATTGCTCCCTCGTTTTCATCTCGATCCAGAAGCAAGGTCACAAGACGGCTGAGTACGTCAATATCCATACTGTCTGCAGTAAATGCCTCATGCATCACCGATAAGGCTTTTTGATCCTGATTCAATTCTTCGTATAGGGCACTCTTTTGCAATAACAATTTTGTAGTTGATCCCTGAATTTTCTCCATTGTCTCAACCGTTTCGACTGCTTTTGCATAATTTTTGTTGAAAAGAGCCAAATCTCGTAAAGTTTCAAGATATTTTATGTTTTCGGGCTCTTCTGCCAACAAGAACTCACAGACTTCCTCAGCTCTGTCAAATCTGTTGGACATGAGGGAAATTTGCAAAGCTTGTTCCAACCCATGGATTGAAGACGAATTAACCTGAAAAGCTTCAATATAATAATCAATTGCCACATCCCAATTTTTCTGTAGCTTAGCCAAATCAGCCAATGTGTAGAGATAATCCACATTCTCAGGGTTCGACTTGAGTAGGATCTGAAATTCCAGTTCCGCATCTATAAACTTCTGTTCTACAATAAATAAATGGCCTAATAATTCACGAGCTTCCGTGTCTTTGGAATCCAAATCAAGTGCTGTTCTCAAATGATTTTCAGCTCGACGATATTTTCCCAATCTTCGGTAAGCGTCTGCAATGGATACATGAATTGTTGCTGCATTTGGATCCAGTTCAATCGCTTCTTGAAATTCCAGCGCAGCCATAGCATAATTGCCCTGGTTCATCAGGAATTCACCCTGCATGAAATGATGCAGTGCCAATTCATTTTCTTCTTCTGTCCCAGCATACGCAAGTAAGAATGAAAACAAGAAAATAACTAATGATTTGATACGATTCATATGGCTCAATTTAATCCTTGTCATCGGAGTTATGAACAATAATGCCGTTACCACCATTTTGTTTCGTTTTATACATGGATTGATCCGCGTACTCAATTAGTTCACTTATTTTTGACGAATGGGTCGGGTATTCTGAGATTCCGCCAGAAATGGTAATATGAGTTTCTTCGCCTTTCATGGAAAAATTGCAATTGGCTATTTTGTCCACAATCCTTTGTGCAACGGGAAGAGACATTTCAGCAGTCGTATTGATTAAAATGATTGCAAATTCCTCTCCACCATATCGTGCAACAACATCCACAGCACGGACAGTGTCCTTCATGATTTGTGAAACTGTTTTGATCACATAGTCGCCATATTGGTGCCCTAGAGTATCATTGACTTTTTTGAATTTGTCCAAATCGAAAATCATAACGGCCATGTTGTGTTGGAACCGTTCGGCTCTTTGAATTTCTTCGACAAACCGTTCCTTAAATGTTTGGTGATTCAATAAATCAGAAAGACCGTCATGAGTGGCGTTCTTATATATTTTTTCATATTCAATCAACCAGTGCAAGGTTGCACCAAGGACACGACCCATTATTTCGAGATCTTTGGCTTCTAGATCTGAAAATGGTTTATCCGTCAATCTTTCCAATAAAATGGATCCGCGACTTTCTTTTTCTATCAATAGAGGTACACCCAATACGGATTGAAAACCAATATCATCATTCTCTTTAGCATGAAATCGTACCATATTGGCATGGGAATCGTTCCATTGGGATGTATTGACTGTTTCTCCACTAACGATTGGGAGACCATGCAAGGAGCCGTTTGTAGGAAATTCGGTTCCCTTTTCAAATGCATCTTTTAGCCCGTCGGTCAACTTGATGACGGAATTAAGACCAATATCCATCTTCGAGGAAATTGTCAATCTATCATAAAGAATAGAGGTTTGAATTAAGAATTTAAATTTATCCAGAATTTGTTCTTCATCAGATTTAAAATCTATGTCGGACAATATTTGCAAAATTCGGTTTTTACTTTTATCGCCAAGAATATATTTTTCCATTGTTTCTAAATTCTCAAGTCCGTGAGAAACAAAATCACCTATGGACTTTAAAATTGTGATTTCCTTATCCGTCACCTCGCTAAAATGACTGACCAAACATAATACAAACCCTGCTGTGGTGTTATGCATGGATATTAGGCTACTAAACACACATTCACTTCCTCTCCAGGCTTGACCATTAAATAAATCATTCCACGCATCCGGATAATCTTTTTGATTTACTTTACTTGACTTTTGAAGGAGTTGGCTGAGAATCGGGTTAGAAGCAGGAATTGTATCTAACAATTTATCTGTACTTGATCCTTGCAATGTAAAAACTTGAGATTCAGGATCTATCATATAAATCCCGGATTCAAAATTTGGATTCATGGATTTCACGGAGGATAAAACAAGTGATTTTAAATTTTCATACATGGCATTTGTCGCAAGAGATTCTGAAACAGGTGTTTCATTTGAAGATGCGGAAGAACGATCGTTTCCATTTACAGATTCAGTCAATATCCCCAACAAATTATTGTAGAATAGAAGAAGAAAAACAATTCCGATAAGAATTACATATTTAAGAATTTGGAGCAAAATGACATTGGAATCTGGGAGTAGAGCATACAAAAATGCCACCAGGCAAAACCCAGCTAATGCCCGTGTAAAATTGGTCAGATTAACCAAAGATGACATAATACAAAAATCCCCGTCAGTAAAATTAAGATTTTTGAACGGGGATTAAAACCTGTTTGCTACTGTGGGAGTAAGATTAGTCGTTCACAAATTGAATTTGCTTAGAATAATCTTTATTCGCCTTCTGTTTCTCATTATCAGTTGAATCTTCCTTGACATCTGCAAGGTCGGGATCCTGATTGTTCACAGGTAAGATTTTTGGATTGGATAAGGGCGGAGATGAATCGCTGGCCAAATATTGAGTTTGGGTGAGTCCAGCAATTGATCCAGGAGAAAAAAGTTGAAGGCTTACAAAAACAAATGCAATGGCCAATCCCATCATCATGGAAGCATGAATGGGTGAAAAGCCAAAGATTGTCTTCTGTGATGGAATTGCATGGCCAACTGGAATACGATTTTTTTCTATTTTTGCCATAAGGCGCTTATTAAATCCTGGGAACACTTTTCTGATGGGAAAAGAATTCATCTCTTCTCTGGTTTTCGTGATGGATTCCACCAGATTCTTCGCATCAGGATGCATCTCTAAATAAGCTTCAAATTCTTTCCGTTTGGAAAGGGAAAGTTCGTTTTCTATGTATTCGGAAATTAAATCCTCAAACTGATATCGGTTCATCTATATTGATTTCTCCTGTTTATCTTAAATCACTCAATTCAGCCTGCAACTGTAATCGTGCACGGTTAATTCTTGATTTTACGGTTCCAATTGGTACTTCGACAATATTACTGATATCCTCATAAGAAAGTTCCTGAATATCTCGTAAAATAATTACGGTTTTAAAATGTTCAGGGAGTTGTTGAATGGCGGCTTGTGTCTGTTTTTCAACAAATTCTCTCTGAACTTCCTGTCCGGTTTCAGGCTGTACGGCCGGGAGATCATAATCCTTTTCATCTCGGGACATTTGACTCAATAAGGTTGTTTTTCTCCTTTTTCTCTTTCTCAGTTCCGTATTTGCCAGGTTTCGGGCAATGGTATAGAGCCAAGTGGAAAACTTTGCAATTTCACGATAATAATGTTTTTTCACATACAGCTTCAGCATCGTGTCCTGTACCACATCTTCTGCCTGTTCCATATCTCCCACAAATTGAAACACAAACGGCATGAGACGATTTCTGTAGCGATTGACCAATTCCACATAGGCTCCTTCGTCCCCAGCCTGAAAACGTTTGATCAACTGCTCGTCTGTGTAAACAAAAGGTGAATTCTGTTTATCCAAGGACATGTCCAATAAATTGGATGAGGTCTGTCTCATCTGTGCTATAAGTCGTTTTCTGTCTCTGATCAATTTGACCTAACCGTTCTAATGCTGATTCTAATTCTTCTCTCGAGAATTCATTGGCAAATTTCGGGATTCGCTTTTTGACCGATGGAGGAAGATGAATGTAACCTTGGGTTTTACCAAAAGTTCCATTTTTCATTTTTTCGAAAAGCATTTCCTGGAATAGAGTCGTGAGTGGATAAATGAGTGAAATCATTGACTCAGTGGTCGTTACGATTGTTTTTCCCAATTCAACAGATTTTTCAAAATCTTTCCCGCCTAAGGCTAATAAAAATTCCCAGCGTTGTCGCTCCCGCTTCCAACCGGAAAACATTTCAACGTCTGCTATTCCTATCGAGTCGTCTTCTCCTGCCCAAATACAGAGATTTTCTATTTCATTCTTTAAATGTGCAACGGAGTCACCAGCCAACTCCACCAGAGAATGAATAATGTTGGAGTCCACATTTTTCCCTTCCTCATTGAAAAAATATTTTGCCCATTTTTTCATATCCTGTGCAAAAGGTGTCTGCATTTTAATTGGATCCAAAATCTTTTCTAATTTTTTTGTAAATGCGGATTTATCCAGCCAATTATCATTAACCATGATCAAAACATGATTATCCATTGGGGATTGACAATATTCCAATAGATCCTTATTCAATTTTCCCTTTAACTGTTGAGGGTTTCTCAAAACGAAAAGTTTTTTACTGCTGAAAAGATCGGGGGATGACAGTCTATTTATAATTTCGTTGCCGTTCATGTCATCAGGCAACATCAATGTTGTATCTACAGGATCTTTGCCAAAAAAAGATTCTGATATTTTTCCGATGAAATAGGTTTGTAGGAATTGATCGTTGCCTTTCAGGAAATATACTGAGTTAATGGTTCCTGTCCGGGCAGCGATTATTGCTTCTTTCCCTTTCATGATTACGATTTTAAAACTATTAAAATTATCAGTAACGCGATTCCAAGAATGATTTGTATTATATCCTTATCTAAAGGTTTTTTCCTTAATTCAACATATTGCGAACGAAACGTATAATGACTTACTAGAAAAACCGCCAGAAAGGCAAAAATAAAACTCGTGAGTCTTTCCGTTACAATGGATTGTAAAACAGGAGAATTTGCCCAGATGATGGTTGTAAAAAACCCTGTCAGTAAGCCTCCAATTACGCCCTGTCTGGTCGTTTTTTTCCACCAAAGCGTCATGACCAGGACCGGACCAAAAGCAGAGCCCAGGCCACTCCAGGCATAACTAACCACTCCGAAGATCTGTTTCCCCTGTATCTCGGAAAATATTGCAATTCCAAAGGCAAAAAAACCAAGGATCACGATCATGATTCGGCTTAAACGTACCAAATCTTTTTCTGACAGTTTTATCCTTAAATATTGGTGTATGAAATCCTCTGTCACGGCAGAAGTGGAAACCAGAAGTTGGGAATCCGCAGTGGACATCATAGCGGCCACTGCACCTGAAATGAAAAGCCCTGCAAAAATCGGATGCAATAGATTACTGGCCAATAGTGGCATAGCCTGTTCTACATCCACATTTTGAAAATAATCCGGACCAAAGTAAACTAAGGCAGTCAATCCAACTAAAAATGCGCCGGTTATTCCCGGAACTGCCCAGGCATAAGCGATTTTTCTTGCAACCTTCACATCTTGCGAACTGCGAATGGCCATGTACCGTATCACCAAATGAGGCTGTCCCAAATAACCCAAGCCCCAACTCAGTCCACCCAAAGCCGCCAGGATGGCCGGGAATCCACTCTTTCCCATTAAAAAAGATCCATTATGATTTTTGAAGATTGCATCCGCCTGGGATAAACTTTCCGCTAAGGTTCGCTCGGATCCCTGGAGTTCAATAAATCCGGCAATCGGAAGAATGACCAAGGTTCCAATCATCAGGATTCCCTGCAACAAATCCGTCCAAGCCACCGCAAAAAAACCACCCATAAGCGTATAAACAATAATGATGATTGCTCCGATGGAAATCCCAACAATAGGTTTTAAATCAAATAATGAATGGAGCACCTTCCCGGATGCATGAAACTGTGCGGAAACATAAAACATAAAAAAGAAGGCGATGATGATGGAAGAAAAAAGCCGGATGATGTTGGATGTATCATTAAATCTGCGATGAAGGTATTCCGGGATGGTCAAGGCCCTATATCTTTCCGTTTCTTCTCGAAGCTTTTTAGCGATCAAGAGCCAGGAAGCGATGATTCCCAAAATGATGCCTACGACCGTCCAGGCTTCACCTAAACCCACCGAAATCGCCGCTCCCGGCAATGCCAAAAGCAGCCAGGCCGATTCACCGGAGGCTCGTTCGGAGAAAGCCGTTACCCACGGACCCAATTTTCTCCCGGCAAGGAGATAATCTTCCTGCGTTTTATTAAACCTGAACGTCCAAACACCCACTGCCAGTAAAAAGGTCAGGTAAAGAATAAAAATGATTCCAATTAAATCCATTTCAGATCAATAAAGTCATGATACCTACTGCGAAGCAGTAGATCCCGAAATAATGAAATTTACCCTGTTCCAGCCATCCCAAAAGCCATTTGAGTGCAAATACACCTACGCCAAAGGAACTGAAAATAGCAGCCAGACTGATTGAAAATGGTAGCTGAAAACCGTCACCAACATCCAATGCTGTAAGGAGCCCTGCACCACTTATGGCCGGTATGGCCAACAAAAAAGAAAATCGTGCCGCTTCCTTCGAAGACAATCCAAGGTAAAGTGCTGCACTAATGGTCATCCCTGAGCGGGACACGCCAGGAATAATGGCCACGGCCTGGGCACATCCAATCAGGATGGACGTAAGGTATGAATGTTCCTTGTTTTCCTTTTTGATGAAAGACGAACCGTATAGAACAAATCCCGTAAACAGGAGTGCAAAGCCTACGGCAGATACGTTTTCGAACAAGGATTTTAGCAGGTCTTTAAAACCCAATCCGATACCAAAGGCGGGCAAAGTGCCAATTAATATGAAAAGAATAAAAATTTGGGTCTTTTTTGAATCCAGAGAAAGAATCAACAATTTAATATCATCAAAAAAAACGACCAATACACTAGCCAAAGTACCAAGGTGAACCAGTATCTCAAATTTGTTCCCTGGCTGTTCAATCTCCAGTAATGCTTGTCCAAGAACCAAATGTCCCGAACTGCTGATAGGGAGAAATTCAGTCAATCCCTGGATAACGCCTAGGATGGTTGCTTCAATTAACGTCATATTTTAATAAAAATGGTGGCGGGAATTTAGATGAGTTCAATCCATTCAAAAAAACTGTTATACCCAACCCAATAGAGCAATCATTCGCCCCGCATTGTCTCCATCTCTCCTATAGGAATGGTATTTCCCATCTTCACAATAGGTGCATTCTGAAATGAGAGTGATCTTTTCTTTCATAAATCCGAATTGGTGTAATTGTTCTTT
>CAYNPR010000075.1:0-7536 GCA_964399115.1 uncultured bacterium
ACCGGACATTTCGCGATAATTTGTACGGAACGAGCCATCCGAATTAAGTACGATTTGGAAATCAAATTGTCCCCAATCGGTCGTGCTCCAGCGAACGACGTCATCATACCAAATCACAACTCTATCCAGGGTCATGTGATAATAAATATTTCCAGATGCGTCTGCATTTGCATTGTTGTTGTACGGATTCAAATCATCCCAAAAACCAAAGATGGCGGGTCTCGGCGCGCTGGATGAGGGAATTTCTTCGTTCAACCAGACTGTTTCATTCGCACTATTCCAACCCACCCACCCATTGGCATTCACTTCAACGTAATCATAGGTTTCTCCAAAATATTCGAACTCAAACGGTAATTCAATTGAATTTGTTGCAAACTGATCGTTATGAGGTAATTCCAATTGTATGGCAATACCTTCTATTTCAATCCATTCGTAAGCCATCCCGGGTTCCGCAGCAGACGTTGTCCAATAATAATTACCTCCGTCAGGACCACCCTGTGGATTATCATAGGGTAATGCCCCAGCCACACCAACCTGATAATTCAATTGACTCTGTGGTTCACCCCCATTTGAAAGAGTGAAGAACTGCAAATCATTTTCACCCGATTCCAATACAAAACTAAGTTCATTTGGAGAAACTTCAATGACTGGTTCATCAAAAATAACCGTGAATGAGATAGTTTCATTCGCTTCCGTTACATTAGAAACGAACAATCCACCTTCTCCGCCTGAACCGTTATTGTAAAGAAAGCATGAAGGATTGGTATCATCGTTGATGAGAGTGTGATCGTATTCAGAATTGTAGGGCGCCAGATCAAAATTACCATTGTTCTGAAGCGTACCGCCTGGTCGATAAACATATATTTCATCCGGTGGTCCCGACGCATTGCCATTTCCTGCAGCAAGATTGATCCTATATACCAGCAACCCAGATCGATTCCCCGGAAGGTTACTTTCGTACATCCCTTCCTGCTTACGATATTCCAATACAAAATATTCAGTATCCGAATTCGGTGACGCTATCTTGAATATAACGTTTTCCTGCTGCTGCAATGGATATAGAGTATAGGTTCCTCCCTGGGTAATCTCCGGAAGATCTGGAAGCCAATCGCCATATTTCCATTTCATAAAAGCGCTCATGTACTGCGGAGGGTCAGAATTACTTTCCATGACGTCCCATCCACCAACGGGTGAAGGCGCACCACCTCCATCGTAATGATACAGATCAGGTGCACCCAGTACGTGGAAAAACTCATGGCAAAGAACACCAACGTTGAAATACCACGATTCCGACAGCATAAATAGATAATCCCAGACCTGACTCCCATTGATTTGAACTGATTGTGAATACAATGACCAACGGTGTGGCCATAATAGATCCGCCCAATCATCTGGTTGTCCATAGATAACGAAGGAAACAGCATCAACGTAACCATCATCGTTTGCATCAATATCAATTGATGGGTCAATCTCATTAGAAATGGCATTAACGGCGTTCGCCAGTAGAGAATGTTCCCTTTCCGTTCTCTGTTGATCGTTTTGGTAACCATTTGGATTTCCTGCTGAATGAGGCTGGTAATAGCCTCGAGGATGAATATCGACATAGGCCATATTCAGATCGCCAATACTCCCCGGAAAATGAAAAGTATTGACTAATAATGCATTATAAGAGACTTCCCAGAAATAATGTCTAAGGGACGGTTCATCTTCATCAGACTGGAAAAATGCGTCATAATATGAGCGCGGATTAGGAAATTCGGGATCGTCCGAAAAACGAATAAATATGTTAATTTGAGCAATTTCACCAGAAGTGGGTGCATCCCTGCCTTCTCGCATTGATATTTCGTTATGGTAAAATTCACGATTCCTTTGATATTCATCAGGACTAATTGACAATCCGGGCATCAATCCAACGGATGCCGGATCCATTTCACCCACAACATATTCGGAAGGGACCAACTCACCTCCCACATTTTCAGCATAATGATAAAAACCAGACTGCTGGTTTAATAAAATGGTGAAATTATTTTCGTCATGGAGGCGACGGCCATACTGATCGCCCGAAATGAAACAATGAATAGTGTGTCCATCTGGTTGATCTAATATTCTTGGTACATTATCGAACCAAGTGGCAAACAAGGTCGAAGTGGATACCAAAATGGCAAAGATTCGTTTCACGAGCTATCGGGTATTATATATCGTTTAATAAACTGAGAAAGCGCTCACTTAAGGAGCACCATTTTGTAAGACTGGGAGAATCCATCAGTTTTTAAACGATAAAAATAAGTTCCCCCACTCACAGGTCTCCCCATCACATCATTCCCATTCCAGTGAAAATGAGAAATTCCAGATGAGAACGTTCCCTGATGAATAACTTTTACAACCTGACCGGTAATATTGTAAATCACAAGACTACCCACAACTTCATTATCTATTTCGACCGAAATCGTGGTTGACGGATTAAAGGGATTCGGAAAATTGCGGCTTAATCTAATTTGTTTCGGGTATAAATCATCCAGTTCCAAAACATTCAAATCCATACGAATAGTATGGTAAGTGTCGCCGTCCTCGGAAATATGTTCGGCAACAAAATGCTCCGGTGTCCATTCTACGAGGGTGTATAGAATTTCCTCATTTCCCAGAAGTCCCAATGTCGTAATATATCTTCTAATAAAAATAATCTCATTATTGCCTTTATCGAACCCAAAATAATGATAAGCCCAATCCAGATCTTCATTGAAAAGAAAATCTGAAGATGAATTGAAAATAAGGAAGCCTACCCTGTTGCCGCCTTCCATAATATTAATTGCAATATTTCTGTTATCGTAAGAGTAGGTTGGACTTTCAAGTGTTTCAGTTCCTTCCCAACTACCAATAAAGTCACCTATGCCTTGTGCGGTAAGGCTGGTGGTCATCCACAGGAGAACAATACAGGTATTTTTTATTTTTTTGAACTGTTTCATGGTCATTCTGAGGAATATCGAGAATATACGACAGAATCAGTCAATAAAAGAATCGTATTAGAATTGTATCAACAATGAATCATCATTTTATAAAAAACATTCTTCCGGAATGTGCTGCACCTTCAGTCATTAACCGATATAGATAAATACCTGATGGTACAATATTTCCTGAATGATCCATGGCATCCCAATTCGTAAGATATACGCCTCGCAATCCGAATCCCGTCTCTAAAGTTTTGATCCATTGTCCCTTTACGTTGAAAATCTGCAAAGAGTAGTCGCCGTCTTTATCCAAACCAAACTCTATGACGGTTTTCGGATTGAATGGGTTTGGATAATTTTGGCCTAAAAAGAACTCACATGGCATAATTTTTTCAAACGATGTATACAAGGAAGTACACGTTCCATCATAGGATCCTATAAACCCCCCTATGCTGGAAGCTGTCCAACAGGGAGATTCATCATTCAAAGTATAATCCAAATTTTCCGGGGAACAGAATCCAGGATCCAAATCTATAAGCCCACTACCCAAAGTGAGAATTATACTAGGATTCTCCATTAAGCCGTCCAATCCATTCTCTATGTTAGTATAGCTGATTCCAAAAGCGGTAATTCCTGCAGTTGAAGGGAAGTAAAAAAGGTCGCCTTCATTTCCCCAAAGGATTGAATTTTCAATATCAACGGCTGAATTACTTAAGGTCACGACCGAACCTGCTCCAGACACGTTTCCGGAAAATGTCACGTAATCTATTTCTATAGTCGCCTGGCTCCCAACTATGGCGCCTCCATAGTCAAAACCGTGATTATTTTCGAAGGCCGTCATATGAATCGTTGCAATTCCACCTGTCTGATACATTCCTCCACCTTCAATGAAGGCATCATTGTTTCTAATGACACTGTTGTCTATTGTTGGGTCCGCATTTTCAAAATAGATCCCACCACCCCAATAAGCTATGTTTTCTTCGAAAAGGACATTTTCAAATATTGGCGATCCTTCATACACATAAACTCCTCCGCCATAATTGGCGCCATTGCCCTTAATGGTGAGTCCTTGCAAAACTGCATCCGACTGATCTAAATATATCCCTCCACCCATTTCTGAAGTATTGTCCATTACAACTAAATCAATCAAAGTTGGAGAACAATTCTGAAGGAGGATGCCGCCACCGATTGTATAACTACCATTCTTAAAAGTCATACCCTTGATGGTCGCATTATTATTCGAACTGCCCTGCAGACTCAAGGCTGTTCCACCCATAGGTCCGGAAGTGAAAATAGTTTCAGTGATCAAAGAATAATTTTCTGTTTCATATGCCCGGGATTCCAGCACAAGTGCCTTATCCATAAAATCAATTGTTTCAGTATAGGTACCGGGATTCAACCGAATCGTATCTCCATCCACGGCTGTATTAATTGCACGCCCAATGGTGGCAAAAGGTGATTCGGGGCTGCCATCATTTTCGTCATCCCCATTCAAATCAACATACCAGACAGGACCAATGTTTACAGGTCCACAACCGTCTGGAAAACATCCGATCAATTCACCGTTCTCACCGCCATCAACACAAGGTGAATTTTCCCTTATGTAATAGTTGCCTCCCGGTGAATTACAAAATAAAGGTTCATCTTCAATATTGCCTTCACCCCAATTTAAATCACCATTATCATTATCAATAATCCCGTCTTGTCCGTACTCAATAGCAGAATAAGAGATGTTCAGAGCAACACTATTCCCTGTTGAACGAAAATATACCTGTGCCTCATTATTACTCCATAAAATGGAATTTAGAACTGTAACCTCCACATCATCTCGCATGTAAATCCCGTCACCGTATAGATCAGCGGTATTGTTCACTATAGTGGCGTTGGTAAGCGATGGATAGGATGGATTCCTGAAATAGGCACCTCCACCGGAGCTTGCAAAATTGTCAGCAATGAGAATATAGGATAATTCCGGATTCGCATTATTCACATATAATCCGCCACCCAGACCTTCCGCATAATTATCCACGACAAAAAGGGTGTTTGCCTGGAGATTTGCGTCATCCTTCAATACGATTCCCCCTCCTGAATTTGTCGCCGAATTCCCATTGAAGTAAACGTTTTCCATGATGGGGGTAGATTCACTTTTCATATAACAGCCACCTCCAAAGTCTGCAACATTGTCCGAAAAGGAACATTGGTAAAATTCCGGACTTGATCCATCCCTGGCATATAAACCGCCCCCAACGTCATCCGTTTCATTTTCGGTTATAGTACAATTATAAAACACGGGAGATGCATCAAAACAAAAAATGCCACCACCACCGCCACCGTTTCCAACATTATTGTGAATAATACAATCTTTGATCACAGGAGCACTGTTTTGACAATAAATCCCGCCACCATAAGTATAATAGCTCCCATTGCCATCTGGGTCTTTATCATTACCGGAACCATTTTGAACCGTAAAGCCCTGTAAAACAGCTCCATCGTTTTCTCCACTCTCAAAGGTCACGACACTCCCTCCCAATTGTCCGTCAATTAGGGTACTGCCAATCATGAGTGTATCATTTTCGATTTGATACAAGGACGTAACCACCAAGTTCCTACCATTAAAATTAATATTTTCCTGATACACTCCTGGATCCACTAAGATTGTATCGCCATTTTCTGAAGCGTTGATACCTGACTGTATGGTGGAATATTCGTCCGGGACGTGAATCGTCTCACTTGGAAGAATACTGAAAATCGTTGTTAGAAAAACTATTAAATACTTGGTCATGGTGTTTGAGATGAAATACAGTTTACAAATTTAATCATTTTAGAGTCTTAAATCTAAATTGAAGTCTGAATTTATAATCGTAATTTCCAAGCTCTTTAACCTGTTTAATTTGAAAACGAATATGATTGCAACTATACTTAAAGAAATCCAAGAGAATGAACCCCGCGTTGCCGCTACACCCTCCACCGTTAAGGAATTGACAAAGGCAGGCTTAACCGTTCAACTCGAATCCGGGGCAGGAGACAGGTCCTTCTTCAATGATAAGTCCTATAAAAAAGCAGGAGCAAAAATTATCCCATCATCCAGTAATATGTTGACTGGTTCGGACATTGTATTAAAAGTACTGCCTCCTACACAAGAAGAAATATCTCAATTGAAATCCGGTTCAGTATTCATATCCCTATTTCAGACCACCCGTGAAACGACCGCAGTAAAAGCCTTAACTGAAAAGTCCATTACTGGTTTTTCCATGCACCTCATTCCACGTACCACCCTAGCACAAAAAATGGATGCTTTGTCATCCCAAGCCAACATTGCAGGCTACAAAGCAGTTTTGATCGCTGCTGCACGATTGGGTGTGTATATGCCCCTTTTAATGACTGCTGCAGGAACGATTCGACCCGCCCGCGTCTTGGTGCTGGGCGCAGGCGTTGCGGGATTGCAAGCCATCGCAACGGCAAAACGATTGGGTGCACAAGTTGAATCCTTCGACGTGCGGCCCGTTGTTAAGGAACAAGTCGAGTCCTTGGGGGCCAAATTCATCGAAGTGGAATCTGGTCAGGACGAAGGCGTGGGCGAAGGTGGTTATGCCAAGGAAACGTCCGATGACTATAAAAAGAAACAGCAAGCCTTGGTCAAGGAAAGGATTAGCCAAGCAGACATGGTTATTACCACAGCATTGATTCCCGGTCGACCCGCACCAATACTCATACCCAAGGATATGGTGGATGGAATGAAACCCGGTTCCGTCATCATGGATTTAGCTTCGGAAAACGGCGGTAATTGTGAACTGACTAAAAAAGACAACATCATTGAATATAAACAGGTTATTATAGACGGCACGTCCAACTTACCGGGAACCATGCCGGTTCACGCCAGCGAATTATACGCCAAAAACATGTCTGCTTTTCTCACCTATATGATTCAAGATGGTGAGTTGGTTCTAAATTTGGAAGATGAAATTATTTCAGGAGCTCTATTCACTCATAAAGGAAAAATTACCCACGAGCCCACACGAGAAGCCATAAATACATAAAGGATTACCATGGACATTAACATTTTAACCGTATTCATCCTTGCAATTTTCGTTGGGTTTGAAATTATTACAAAAGTTCCTCCCACCCTTCACACACCTCTGATGAGTGGATCAAACGCCATTTCGGGCATTGCTATCGTTGGTGCTATAATCGCAACAAAAACCGGTGGGAATATCGGAACCTGGTTCGGACTTATCGCAGTCATCTTTGCTACGATCAACGCTGTTGGCGGCTTTATGGTCACGGACCGAATGCTAAAAATGTTCAAACGGAAATAGGCTGTAACATGGAATACTCAAATTTTTTTTACGTTCTGGCCGCAGTCTGTTTTATCCTTGGATTAAAGCGATTAAGTCATCCTAAGACGGCTCGCAGCGGAAATGCCATCGCATCCCTTGGAATGCTGATCGCCATCATAGCGACATTTACAGCTACCGGAAATTTGAATTACCAATTAATTGTGATGGGCATGGCTTTGGGAGGCTTGATTGGTGGTGCTTTTGCACTTAAAGTTGAAATGACGCAAATGCCCCAGATGGTGGCGATCTTCAAT
>CAYNPR010000076.1:0-1286 GCA_964399115.1 uncultured bacterium
GCCTGCTGTAAAGAAGAATGCTGCTGTTCTAAATAAAATAGAATTATTATAGAAACATCAAGCCCCACATTCGTGGGGTTTTTTGTTTACTGGGATGATGGGTAGATTTGGGTATGAAAAATAAGAAAATCAATATCAAGGAAAAGTTGATTAAGATTAATGAATATTGGAGTCCGAAAGTCATTGCTGAAATGAATAATTATCAATTTAAATTAGCAAAAGTTAAAGGCGAATTTATATGGCATAGTCATGATTATACTGACGAAGTATTTATAATAATTGATGGAAAAATGAATATTGAATTGAGAGATGAAACAATAAAATTATCAAAAGGGGAAATGTACGTTGTCCCAAAAGGTGTAGAACATAAACCTTATGCCGAAAAGGAATGTCAAATTATGCTCATTGAACCAAAGGGAGTGGTTAATACTGGTAAAATCAAAAATAAATATACGTCACCTAATGATATTTGGATATGATTAAGGAGAATTGAAATAAGTATTGAAGCGCTAAAAGCTTTTGGAAAAAAATGGATTTAATCTGCCTGGTAAAATCGAACATTTTGATGCGTTTGTAGAATACTATAAGAAAATAAATAATAAAGGGGCAAAAATGCCCTTTTTCCATTTATACCTTACGGAAATTATTTGCTTACGATTCCCAACAATTCAACTTCAAAGATAAGGAGGCTGTTCCCCGGAATGGACGGTTTTGGCCGGGCACCGTACCCCAGCTTTGGATGGATGAAAAATTCGAATTTTGATCCGACTTTCATCAGTTGAAGCCCTTCCGTCCAGCCTTTGATGACCTGTCTCAATCCAAATTCGGCAGGTTCTCCCCGCTCGACGGAACTGTCGAAAATCGTTCCGTCCATCAACCGGCCCGTATAATGCACTTTGACCCTGTTATCCGCCATTGGTGACTCTCCATCACCTTCCTGGATCACCTTATACTGAAGCCCTGTGGGCGTTTCCTTTACATCGGAATCGTTGGTTTTATTCTTTGCTAAAAAATCGTCCGCCAACATTAGATTTTCTTCTGCATCTTTTTGAGACTTGTCCCTAATCCATTTTTGGAGAGATCTCATGGCGTCCCGCCTTTCCGCTTTGTCCAGCATTGTTTCACCGGTTATGTATCCATCGGTAAGGCCCGCAATGAATTTGTCATAGTCAAGCTCAACTCCCTGTTGCTTAAGGTTTTCACCCAAGTCCGCACCAAGAGCATAACTGGTAGTGTCCGTGAAAGTGGACAGGGTTGAAATTGACTTTTCTTCCTTTTGGGCTCCA
>CAYNPR010000076.1:1386-7511 GCA_964399115.1 uncultured bacterium
CTCCACAACTGATGAGTAGAAGGACAATCATTGGCGGAAAAAAATGTTTCATTCTTAAAACCTTTTTTTATTTGTTGTTATTATATGAAAATATGGAACAGTGGAAAGAAAAAAATTAAATGGAGCCTTTTGATTCCATTGTCAGGATAATCCCGCCCGAAGTGACGGCGATGATCGCCAAACCAAGAAAAGGATTATTGCCAATAAACACCAGAATTTTACCGACGAAGGTAACGAGTATTATGGCAAGCCCTCCGAAGATCAAATACCAGGCAAGCTGACGTTTCTGCATATTCATAAGTTCCTAATAAAACTGATGGGTTGATTCCCAAATTAACTTTGGTATGTTTTCAGCATGAAAATTACTGAAAAATTAAATTGTTTCCTTATATAATTCATGGTGCCAACGACTGATTTTTCAATTCGTTCCATATTGGGAGGTATGGACAAAAATTTTACCTATGTGGTCTCCTGTTCCCGAACGGGAATACCCATACTTGTTGATGCAGCTGTGGAGCTCCGGAAAGCGTCTCCATTTATCCGCCGGGAACCCCAGGCTCTCCTCATTACTCACACCCATGGAGATCATATTGCTTACCTGGAGCAATATATGGAAGCATTTCCACAAATGACCGTGTTCGGACATCCTGAATCTACGACCCTGTCGTCTCTTGTTTCTTTCCATTCGGTCACGCAGGATATGGGTATTAATGTGGGCCAACTGGAATTCAAAGCCATCCACACGCCGGGACATTATTATGACTCGATCTGTTACCAACTGGATTCTGTCCTGTTCACCGGGGATACGCTTTTTGTGGGGAGAACGGGACGCGTGATCAGTGCCAATAGCAGTATTGCGGACCTTTATGATTCCGTTTACAACAAATTACTGACGTTGCGGGATCTTACGCGTATTTACCCTGGGCACGATTATGGAGAAAAACCCACTATCACATTGGAAGAGAACGTTAAAATAAGTCCGTTGCTACAGGCAAAGAACCTCGAAGATTTCAAATGTCGAATGGACGACTATGAAAACAACCGTAAACCCGGTTCCTAACTCTCAAGGAGAATCTATGAAACGTATTTTTCTATCTTGCATTTTCATCTTTTTGTCAATTTATGGTCCAGCATGTTCGGAAGACAATTCCGACTGCAATAACTGCGGTGGTGGACTGCTGGATGGTTATCTCTATAAAGAAGTTACGATAGACGACATAGGTAAATTGGCCGAGATTGCCCCCAGCGCAGATGCAGGAGCGTGTATTCGGTTTAAAATGGATGATGATGATTTTACGGAAGCAGAAGTTGTAGATAACTGTTGTTGCATTGAATTTCAGTAAATGATCCAAAATACGTTCAGCACGTCTGAGACTCCCAAACGTGCGATCATTGCCATCCATGGCTGGACAGGTAACGTTGAGTCTATGGAGCCCATTGCCCGTGCCTTAAATCTACCAGATACACATTGGGTTATCCCCCAAGCGCCTTATAAAGCAGACAAGGGCGGTTATTCCTGGTTTGGCGGGAATGAAGAAACAGGATGGCAATATCAGGCATCTTTCGACCTCCTGTCAACGATCATTCACAACTTGAACAACGAAGGTTTCTCTGCCAATCAAATATTCATGCTAAGCTTTTCTCAGGGCGCTTGCCTGACCATGGAATTTATGATCCGCCAACCGTTCTCATTGGGTGGCATCATTCCAATTGCAGGGTTTATCCGCTATAAGAAACGTGTAAAACAGGATGCAACTGATGCCAGTCATAAAACGCCTATCCTATTACTGCATGGAGAAAAGGATAAAGTGATACTTCCTGATCAAAGTAAAATATCCCTCGAAATATTTAAAGATGCAGGATACCAAGTTGACCTTCAAATACTTTCTGCCGGACACAAAATACCACTTCAGGCAAAATCCATAATAAAAGATTTCATTTTAAGCGTTTAACTTTTTATTAATACCATAGTCTCATAATCAATTAATTTCATATGTTAACAAATCTTTAAGAATAATGGCTAAAACGCTATCAAGACGCCAATTTATAAAAAGTCAGCACTCGACAAAACGGGTGGACTTGGATAGATTGAATCCAAACTGGCCGACAAAACGTGTGGCAAAATTGTATCGCAAATTTCTCGAGTCCAAGCCACCCGTATATCATCCCTCACCTATACATGAATCTGTAACTCCCCTTCCCGTAACACCTTCCACCCGAACCTTAAGAGACGTAGATTGGAATCTGGAGGCATCCTCTCATTTATTGAATCGGGCTGTATTCGGTCCAACGTATCCCGAAGTTCTAGACTCAGCCAATGATTCCTTCGTTAACGCCGTTGCTTCACTTTTCATGCCAATGGATCAACCAGAACCGCCGGGAGAATGGGTCAATGAACCAGCTCCACAATGGGACGCATTAACCCAAGAAGAGATCCAGGCACTCTTAGATCAATATTTTGAGTGGATGTGGGAAATCGCCAAGTGGTGGCTGATCAGGATGACACGAAACGAATTAAACGTTCATGAAATGATGACCCTCTTTTGGCACAATTATTTTGCTACCGCACAATCAAAGGTTTTTTATCCACAGGCCATGTACCAGCAGAATGCAGTATTCAGAGAATACGGTTTAGGCAATTTCAAGGAATTGTTGCGACGGGTCACGTTTGCACCGGCCATGATGATATGGCTGGATATCCACCGCAGCAAGAAACATGCACCCAATGAGAACTTTGCCCGGGAACTGCTGGAACTTTTTACCATGGGCGTGGACAACTATACCCAGGATGACATTTTAGAAGCATCCCGCGCTTTCACTGGATATGTGACCAATGGTGTGGATACCAACTATGATTATCAGAATCAAACCGGCTTTGGATCGTGGTGGGATGATCGTCACGACTTTGACGAAAAAACATTCTTGGGCCAGACAGGCAATTGGGATGGAGACGATATCATCGACATTATCATGGAGCAGGATGAGACGGCTGTCCATATTTGTTCCCGCATTTATAAATGGTTTGTCTATGATTCCATAAACGATTCCGTCGTGAATGAAATGGCAGATGTATTGAGGACAAACGATTACAACATAAACTTAGCACTTCAATTCTTATTTACGACAGAACACTTTTACGACGAAAATTTTCGCGGTGCCAATATCCAGAATCCCTTGGGCCTGATGCAGGGGCTGGTGCGCAAACTCGGGATGGAAGAACATACTTATCCCGAGTATTATTTTATACGTTCCCAGGAATTACTTGGAATGACGCCCTTGGAACCGCCGGATGTGAGTGGTTGGCCCGGGTATCGTTCCTGGATCAACTCCATCACATTGCCTGTTCGTAAACTTCAGGCACAATCCCTTCTTACGGGATTCAGTCCTTGGGGATCCTTCGACTTCACGGTTGACATAAAAGCGCTGGCTCAATCCATGTATGATGAAAATGGAGAAGGATATGCCTCGGTACAGATTGTAAGAAAATTAGGGATAACATTTTTTGCCATCCACCTATCCGAACATTTGGAAGGCGTCATGCTGGATATTTTACTGGACGGCGCTGAACCATACGATTGGTCCATCAACGCACCCCCCAATGATGCCCAATGGAACCGCATGAGAGATCTGATGCATTATATTATGAAACTACCTGAGTTCCAGCTATCATGAAACGGAGAGATTTTATAAAAACTACCATGGCCCTGACGGCTTTCGGAACACAAATCCCTCTCATGGCCATTGGTAAGAACGGGAAACAATCATCTAGAAGGTCTCGTTGGGAAACCGATCGTATTGTTGTGCTTATCAAATTGAACGGTGGGAATGACGGATTGAATACCATCGTGCCGACCCAAGATTCAAATTACTATAATTTAAGACCGAACCTGGCACTTGCTGAAAACCAGACACTTTACGTCAATGAAGAAACCGGTCTGCACCCCAGCATGGCCCCAATTCATCCATTATATCAAGATGGGTATATGGGAATCATTCATGGTGTTGGTTACGCAAACGGAAACTTATCACATTTCAGATCATCGGATATCTGGGTCACAGGTTCTGATGCATCTGAATTTCTCCAGACTGGCTGGATCGGTAGACTACTGGAACAGGAATATCCTGATTTTCCCAGTGGTATACCGGAACATCCCTTGGCTATTCAATACAATAGCGCAAACCTGCTGGAATTCAGCACATCAGAATCCAATGCAGGAATGATGGTCTTTGATCCGGAAGTCATGTATGACATTATTTCCGGCAATTTCGTTCCCGGAGAGGATGACCCGGCTCCAGACACCTATGGTGGAGAAGAGCTTGGTTTTGTTCGTGAAATTGACGTTCTTTCCTATGAATATGCTGGAATAATCAATGAAACGGCAAGCCAGGGAACGAACACGGTGGAATATCCCACCTCCAATATTGGTTATCAAATGGCGCTCACGGCACAAATGATCTCCGGTGGCTTAGATACGCCCATATATAGATTATACCAAGGCGGTTATGATACCCACGCCAACCAGCTGAATGATCATAGTAATTTGCTTGGTGATGTATGTCAAGCAATCTCCTCTTTTTTGCATGATTTGTCAAACCAGGGATTGAGTGAAAGAGTGTTGGTCATTACAACCAGCGAATTCGGACGCCGCGTCTATGAAAATGGATCTGCCGGCACTGATCATGGCACCAGTGCCCCCTGTATGGTTTTCGGCCCAAACGTTGTCCCTGAAATATTTGGACAGCATTTAGACTTGACCAACCTTGACAATAACGATAATCCCTTGGTCCAATACGATTATAGGCAGATCTATTCCTCGGTCATCACAGACTGGTTTGGCCTGCCACAGGTAATATCCGATACTGTTTTTGGCTCTACCTTTGACCCCGTGCCTTATGTACTGGAACCTCTCTCGGTTAAACAACCACCGGTACCGGCAAAATTCAAAATGAATCCTGCTTTCCCGAATCCGTTTAATCCTTCCACCACGATATCATATGTGTTGCCAAATGATGAAAACGTCATAATCCGGTTATTGGACGTCCGTGGAAGGGCATTGCAAACACATCGGCTCGGTAGACAGAATGCCGGACGGCATTCATTTATATTGGAGGGGAATAAACTATCGTCCGGTACGTACTTTGCCCGTATCGAAGCGGCAGGCTCAGTTCTAAGTCAAAAGATTACTCTATTGAAATAAAGGTGTGTCAACTATTTTTGGTTGACATGAACAATCCTGGAAAATCGTTCAACATTTTTATCCGATTTTGACGTTGATCGCCTTATCCCCCCGCATTCCAATTTCCACATCGAAGGATACGGTTTGCCCGGCTCTTAAGCCCCGTTGTTTCAAATGTTCCCGAAGTCCGCTCACATGGACAAAATAATCATCTTTATCTTCTCCAGTAATGAAACCAAATCCTTTAGAAGAATCGTATTCTTTCACTACACCTTTTTTCATTTTGCGTTCTCCTTGGGTTTAAAATCCAATGACGCAGAATTAATGCAATATCTTAACCCTGTTGGATTGGGACCGTCTTTAAAAACATGGCCCAAATGTCCGTCACATTTACTGCAGGTAATTTCGATTCGTTTTCGACCTAAACTGTTATCCGGTGTTTCATCCACCATCTCCGGTAGAGCATCATAGAATGCCGGCCAGCCGCATCCGGAATCATATTTGGTTCCCGATACAAAAAGTTGGCTTCCGCAACCAGCACATAAATATATCCCATTTTCGTAATGTTTATCATATTCCCCCGTGAAGGCTCTTTCAGTTCCCTTTTCTCTCAGAATTCGGTATTCTTCTGGCGTGAGAATTTGTTTCCATTCCTTTTCTGATTTCATCACTCTATTCTGTTCGTTTGAATGAATTGAATTTAATTCTTTTTCTGACCGTGTTCCCTGTGCGGATAAAATGTTCTCTTTGAATAAATTAAAAGTTCCTGCAACGAGAATAGGGATGAAAATAAATATTGTAAATAGCTTCATGGGAACCTTGAACTTATCTATTCTTATAGTAATTCAAAACGCTGGATACTGAAACACCAATAGTAAAATACAACACACTGGTTATTTCATCCGACCCATCAAAACTAGAATACAAAAGAATGATCTTATTGAAATA
>CAYNPR010000077.1:0-7440 GCA_964399115.1 uncultured bacterium
GTTGACCAATTAATGAACATATGCTGGAAAGTGTTCTTACCCATCGCCTTATTAAACATATTTGGGGTTGGGATTTGGACCATGGTTTTCGGGTAGATTATGACGCGGTACCTTAAAAATATTTGGGAATCCCTTACCACTATGCTTACCGGTATGGGAATAACCTGGATGCATATGGTTCGTATCCGGCGGAACAACGTAACATTGCAGTATCCCGAAGAGAAGTGGCCTCGCCCGGAACGGAACATTGGTTTTGACCATGGAGGTTACAACGTGATCCGCTCCCGACTTCATGTGGATATTGATGATTGCATAGGCTGTCTAAAATGTGAGCGGGCCTGTCCTGTGGATTGTATTAAAATCGAAACGGAAAAAGCATCTGTCCGTGGTGAGGATATCAAAGAGATTGGTCATGTTGGCGTGACCGCCAATGGATCCCGAAAAGCGCTGATCGTTACCCGGTTTGACATTGATATGACGGAATGCATGTATTGTAACCTTTGTGTTTATCCTTGCCCTGAAGAATGCATTTTTATGACCGGTGGTCCTAACGCCAAGAAGCATTCCATCGATTATGAATATTCAGAGTATGACCGAAGTGACCTGATCTATCGTTTTGCCAAACCCGGAACCAAGGAAGGTTTGAATAAGCGCCTGACATCTAAAGAGCCAGAAAGCGAATGAGTGAATTTGTCTTTTGGTTAGTAGTTATCATAACTGTTCTTTCTGCCGGTGTGGTCGTACTCAGCAACCAGTTGATTTATTCGGCGGTAGCTCTTCTTTTCACTCTTTTTGGTGTAGCGGGGATTTATGTTTTTCTCTGGGCTGATTTTATGGCGGGTGTCCAATTGCTGGTCTATGTAGGTGGGATCCTGGTCCTTATCATTTTTGGTATAATGCTCACCAACCGCATTACGTCCGTTCGCCTTTCACAGACAAACGTTCAGCAGGGTGTTGGCGGAGTCGTGGTGATCTGGCTTTTTCTTCTTATAAGTTTTGTGGTTTTAAAAACACCATGGTTTCAGGTTGATGCTGTTGAACCGATTGGGACTGTTGATGGTGTCGGAACGTTACTTATGACAAAATACGTACTGCCGTTTGAAGCGATTTCGCTTCTGCTTTTAGGTGCCTTGATCGGGGCGGCTCTTTTATCCAGGAAGGAGAACTGATGGATCAATTGAACAACTATTTATTTGTTTCTGCGATTTTGTTTTCCTTGGGTGTTTTCGGCGTTATGACCCGCAGAAACGGAATTGCTGTGCTGATGGGTGTTGAACTGATTCTTAATGCAGCCAATATCAACTTTGTTGCCTTTTCCCGATTTGGTGGCATGAATCTGGACGGCCATGTCTTTAGCCTGTTGGTTATCGTTCTTGCTGCCGCGGAGGCAGCCGTAGCGTTGGCTATCATTATCAATATCTATAATAATATGAATACTGTAAATCTGGATGAAGCCTCAGCGCTGAAAGAATGATGAATAATATTTTCATCAATTATTCACTTTTTATTCTTTTCTTGCCCCTGGCGGCATTTCTGATCCAGATTTTCTATGGAAGGCGACTGCCAAGGCAGGGAGATTGGGTCTCTATTTCCGCAATTGGCATTACGCTGGTTTTGTCCATAGCCATGTTCGTTGCCATGCTTCTTGATTACGATCCAAATTTCAGGCAGGAAGCAGGATTTACTTGGCTTGACATGGGATCCTTTTCCATTGAACTGGGTTTTCTGGTTGACAATATCACCGTGATCATGTTGCTGATCGTTGCATTGATTTCAACATGTTCCCATGTCTTTTCACTCAAGTACATGGAAGGCGACATCCGTTATTCCCGGTATTTTGCCTACTTGGGTCTGTTCACCTTTTCCATGAATGGGATTGTTTTGGCGAATAACCTGATCTCCATGTACATGTTCTGGGAATTGGTTGGTGTGAGTTCCTACCTATTGATTGGACACTGGTTCGAGAAAGACTCTGCGGCTGATGCGGCCAAGAAAGCGTTCCTGACAAACCGTGTGGGGGATATTGGATTCTTTATCGGTATCATGTTGATTTATACTGGGATAGGCTCATTCACGTTTAGTCACATATTTGACGGTGTAGCAAACAATATGCTTTCAGGCACAATCTTGACCTTGGCTGGCGTTGGTCTTTTTATGGGTGCCATGGGAAAATCTTCACAGTTTCCGCTGCATATTTGGCTACCCGACGCCATGGAAGGCCCAACGCCCGTTTCGGCTTTGATGCACGCTGCAACCATGGTAGCTGCCGGTGTTTACATGTCTGTTCGACTCTTTCCACTGTTTACTCCAGATGCATTATTGGTCATTGCATATATAGGCGGCTTTACAGCCATTTTCGCTGCATCCATTGCCATGACTCAGGATGATATTAAAAAGGTACTTGCCTATTCAACGGTCAGTCAGTTGGGATATATGATATTGGCGGTGGGAACCGGTGTTTACACCATAGCATTCTTCCATTTGCTCACCCACGCAATGTTCAAGGCGAACTTGTTTTACGGTTCTGGTTCAGTTATTCACGCCATGCACCACGCACTTCATGAAAAGCATGATCATGAAACGGATCCCCAGGATATGGGAAATATGGGGGGATTCAAGGAGAAGATGCCCATTACTCACTGGTCCATGCTGGTTAGCACCCTTGCGATTGCCGGTGTTCCTTTATTTTCAGGATTTATTTCCAAGGATGCGATTCTCGCAGGGACCTTATCATTTGCCCAGCACCATCCTGAACATTTTCTGCTCCCCGTTTTTGGGTTTGGCGCTGCAGCCATTACGGCTTTTTACATGTTTAGATTGATGTTTCTCACCTTCTACGGTGAGCCAAGGATGCCGGAACTGATCGACGATATTCATGAATCTCCTACTGAAATGACTGGACCATTGGTAATCCTGGGAACTTTGAGTTTTTTTATTTTTTACACCTTGCCCCATTTTAATCCCCTTTCAAGCCATGGATGGTTTACCGACCTCGTGGTGCCTATCGATGCAGTTGTGCCCGGCAGCCTCACCGCTCATGCAATCGAAGAAGGTGCCCACCATGCCCATAACTTGGCCATGATTCTTTCAATTAGTGTGGCTGCACTTGGGATAGGATTATCTGTACTGATGTACCTGAAAAAAATTCTTTCTGCCGATGTTTGGAGTCAACGCGCAGGATTCCTATATAACTGGAGCAAAAATAAATATTATTTTGATGAAAATTATAACCGCCTTATTTATCAACCTACCCTGCGGTTGGCCAACAAAGTAGCCTGGATCGATTGGGATCTCTATGATAAATATTTCATCAATGGCTTTGGCAATTTGACGGAATGGTTGAGCCGCGTGGTTGGAAAATTTGATTTTGACGGTATTGATCAAGGCTTGGTGGATGGTACAGGGCGTCTAGTAAATCATCTGGGAAGCGCTTTCAGAAAAATTCAAACGGGACGCATCCAGAACTATTTGCTGTATGTCACAGCAGGGGTGATCATCATGATGATCATCCAGTTTTTTTAAATCATATGCTTGAGTAGAGGAGAGAATGGAAAATATTCTCAGTTGGATAATCTGGCTCCCCATCATTGGGATGGTAGCCATCGCATTTATTCCGCGGGAAAGAGAAGATCTAATTAAGATCAGTGCCGCGGTAATAACCGGGATTCAATTCCTTTTTACAATCGTTCTTTGGCGGAATTTTGACGCTGGGAATGGCGGTATGCAGTTCATGGAACGAGCGGAATGGATTCCATCTTTTAATATTACATACATCCTGGGTGTGGATGGACTGAGTCTTCCCATGGTCATTCTGACGGCACTTCTGTGCTTTATTGGTGTTTTTGTCAGTTGGAACATCAATAAGGCAGTCAAGGGATATTTTGCTCTTTTTCTATTGTTGGATACTGGAATTATTGGTGTTTTCCTTTCAATAGATTTCTTCCTGTTCTACATTTTTTGGGAAGTGATGCTTCTGCCCATGTATTTCCTGATTGGAATGTGGGGCGGACCGCAACGGGAATATGCCGCCATTAAGTTTTTCCTGTACACCCTGTTTGGCTCCGTATTGATGCTGATCGGGATTCTTGGCCTCTATTTTACCTGTGGAAAAACGTTCGATATTCTGGAACTCATGAGAGTTGCACCGGATGCTCTTGAGGGTGTGATTTGGTGGGGCATGAGCGCCGTTAGAGTAATCTGGGTATTGCTGTTTATTGGTTTTGCCATCAAGGTTCCGGTATTTCCATTCCATACTTGGCTGCCCTTGGCCCATGTTGAAGCTCCCACGGCTATTTCCGTCCTACTGGCGGGTATTCTTCTAAAATTAGGTGTATATGGAATACTGCGAATCAACTACGGATTGATGCCTGATGCGGTTCCATGGTTTGCAGGCGCACTTGCAATTCTCGGCCTTATTAATGTGATCTGGGGCGGATTATGTGCCCTAGCTCAAAAAGATTTAAAAAAGCTTGTGGCTTATTCCAGTGTGAACCATATGGGATACGCGCTCATTGGGATGGCTGCAATTATTGCTGCCAGTGATGCCCATGGTACCAATATGAAAGCTGCACAGGCCGGAATGGGTGGTGCTGTGTTCCAGATGTTTAACCATGGTACCATTTCAGCCATGTTGTTTATTCTGGTTGGAGTGGTTTATGATCGAGCACACCACCGCGACATTGATGGATTTGGCGGTCTTGCGGCCCAAATGCCGATCTATGCCGGTGTAACGGCCTTAGCCTTTTTTGCCGGTTTGGGTTTGCCCGGCCTTTCTGGGTTTATAAGTGAAGCCATGTGTTTCATTGGTGCTTTCCCAGTTTATAGAGGAATCGTGATAGCATCAACGATAGGAATTCTTTTGAATGCGGCTTATTTCCTGTGGGCGTTTCAGCGGATATTCTTTGGGCAACTCAATGAAAAATACGCGGAACTTCCGGAAATCAATCGCTTGGAGTTGTTCACGGTCGTTCCACTTCTGGTAATCACTATTTTCTTCGGTATTTATCCGGCACCCTACCTGGACCTAATTGCACGCACCATGGATGTAATCATTGATAATGTTATTTCCTTTGCCACATTTACCAGCATGTAGGCTTAAGAAATGACAAATCTGCAAAGCCTGAACTTTTACTGGCCGGAACTGATCTTGACCGGCGTTATTCTATTGGCCATTATCATTGATCTATTTATCGACAAATCAAAATCCGGCTATATCGGCTGGGTGCTAATGATAGGATTGATTTTTGTTTCAGGAGCTGTCTGCGTCCAGGAGGAGAGAATCACAACTTTGTTCAGCGATGCCATCGCCTTGGACCCTTTTGCTTCCTTTTTTAAACTTGTTGTGGTTCTAGCGACAATTCTCGTATCTGTTGCCAGTCTCCATTCGGATGAATTAAAGAAATACCGAAAAGGGGAATATTTTGCCTTGTTGGGTATCGTGACACTTGGTCTTTTTCTGATGGTTTCTGCGGTAGACCTGATCATGGTTTATCTGTCCGTTGAAATTGTATCCATTATGTCCTTCATCTTGGCTGGCTATCTGAAGCAAAATACACGATCTAATGAAGCAGGGCTTAAGTACGTTATCTATGGTGCATTTTCGTCCGGTGTAATGTTGTTCGGATTGAGCATTCTTTATGGGCTCACAGGAAGTACAAATTATTTTCAAATCCAGCAAGCAATCAGCTTATTGGATCCCGAGACCAACACGGCATTGATTTTATCGCTTTTAATGATTCTGGCTGGTTTTGGTTATAAGATTTCCGCGGTACCTTTCCATTTTTGGACACCGGATGTTTACGAAGGTGCGCCTACAACGATTACTGCTTATTTGTCCGTAGCTCCAAAGGCTGGCGCTTTGGCTATGATGATCCGGTTCTTCAATCAGGTTTTTGCCGATGGTGGTGCAACAATTGGGTTGGATGGTGTCTCTTTCACGCAAATACCCTGGCCGGAGGTCATGGGTATTTTGGCCGTAATAACCATGACTCTTGGTAATCTTGTGGCCATTCAACAGAACAGTATTAAACGGATGCTGGCCTATTCTAGTATTGCACACGCAGGCTATATGCTGTTGGCTTTCCCGGTTATGTCCAGTGATGGCATATATGCCATCATGATCTATCTTGTCATGTATCTGTTCATGAATCTGGGCGCATTTTTTGTTGTCATCACGGTTAATAATAAAACTGGTGGAGAAACTTTTGAAGATTACCGGGGCTTAGGCTGGGAAATGCCATTTGTTGGTGTTGTAATGACCATCTTCATGGTGTCTTTAACTGGTTTACCGCCCACTGCTGGATTTATTGGAAAATTTTATATTTTTGCATCGCTGATTAAAGGCGGAAGCCAGTTTTACTGGCTGGTTGTTTTGGGCGGGATTAACAGTGTCATTTCGTTGTACTATTACATGAGGGTCGTTAAGGTAATATTTCTTGATGGGGAAAGAAGTGATACAATTCTTAAACCACCACCAGTTATGGCTGGATTACTTATTGTAACAGCTATACCAACGCTTTTACTGGGAATTTACTGGGTTCCAATCGCAGAATGGGTTCAAAGTTCAATGGTCTTTTTTATTCAAACACTTTAATCGACAAGATAAAATTCTTTCATAATGAACCATAATATCAAATTAAAGAAATTTGACACGAATATTATCAAAACTCCTATTGTTACTATTGTAAAAACATGTAAAGAAACCAGTAGAGTCTGTTATTCCGATGAACCCCAATCATTATCACATTATAACGATAGGGAAAATTTTTATTAATTAGTATATCTTTATTATTATGATTGAAAATTATTTCCCAATTTTTATTGTACTAGTTCTTGTTGCGGGTTTTGTGTTCGTGAGTCTCATTTTATCTCATTTCATTGGCCCGAAAATACCGAATGCTGTAAAAATGATGCCTTATGAATCCGGTGTAGACCCGGTAGGCGAGACAAGGATCCGATTTTCAATCCGTTTTTTTCTGATCGCCCTCCTATTTATTATATTTGATATTGAGATTGTTTTTCTTTATCCGTGGGCGGTCGTTTTTGAAGATTTTCTTTCCTATGGTCCCTTCATCTTTTATGAAATGGTTGTTTTCTTGGCTATTCTTGTTTTCGGTTTTGTTTATGTCTGGCGAAATGGAGCGCTAGAATGGGAATAAAAGAATCCGGATTTAGTAAGGAATATTATATTACCATGTGGAAGTATTATACTTTCTAGTTAAATGAAATTAGACTAAGGAATTTCTATGAATCACGACGATGTTAAATCAAATGTATTAACCACAACTTTGGAAAGTGCCATAAATTGGGGTAGAAAAAATTCGCTTTGGCCCATGCCATTTGGAACTGCCTGTTGCGGGATTGAATTCATGGCAGTTTTGGCAGCGCGAACTGACATATCCCGTTTTGGTGCCGAAGCAATTCGGTTTTCACCCCGGCAAT
>CAYNPR010000078.1:0-7356 GCA_964399115.1 uncultured bacterium
CAATATTTTTCAATATCTTCCGAGATGAACCGCATCAGGCTTTTAAAATTGAAAATGTTTTATCCACGGCACCTACATCACCCGCGATCAATCCAGGTTTCAGTATTGTTTTTTCCAAGTTGTATTGACGCGGATTTCCATATAGATCAATCAGCTTTCCCCCTGCTTCATTAATAATACAGTTTCCAGCACAAATGTCCCATTCATTCTTGGGACGGAGTGATGCAAAAATATCTGCTTTACCAGCGGCCGTTAATCCAAGTTTGTAGGCCACAGATCCAATAGCTCGTAGCTCACCAAAAGTACCATCAAACGGTTCCCAGAGTCCGCGACGTGTTTCAGATCGACTGTTCAGGATCACCATGTCGCCCACATTATCTTTGGTAGCGCATTGAATCGGTTCACCATTCAACTGGGCGCCTTCACCTTGTGCAGCTGTAAACGTTTCTCCGGTTACGGGGTTGTACAAAACACCAACGATGGGAGTCCCATTTTCGACTAAACCAATACTCACTGCAAAATGTGGAACGCCCTCAATGAATTCTTTGGTTCCATCCAGCGGATCCACCACCCACACCCGCTCTTTGGTCAGCCTTTCCGGTGAATCTACTGTTTCTTCGGAGAGCCAACCATAATCTGGTTTTGCCGAAATTAATATTTCTTTTAATCTCGAATCAGCAGCATGATCTGCGGTGGTTACGGGATTATGATACCCTTTATCCTTGATTTCATAATCCGCTTTAAAGTAACCCAGGATCAATCCACCAGCCTCAATGGCGGCTTCCTTAGCTATATTTAAATCTGAATTCACAGCTTTAAAGTTAGGTTAAAAAATGAAGGGGCAAAAAGTGGTATATGATTATACCATTCTAAAAATAATTAATTTTTCCCTTATTCAAGTCACCTGTGATGGTATATAAAATGGGAGCAACACCGGTTGATTAATAGTGGGAATCGGGGTCTTATTGAGATTGCTATCTGATTTTTTTATATTGGAATGGTTTTAAAATATGTACATTTAAATAATCATTTATTCATCATATTAAATAAAAGGAACATAAAATGAAAATCCATTATACATCATTTGTTATTTTTATGTCTTTCATTGTATTGAACTTTTGGTCTTGTGAAGAGGAACCTGAATCTATAGACTGTACTCCTCTAGCCTCAGCCATTAGCGATGCTCTGACCGGCTTCACAGGAGATGGGTCTGAAGAGAATTGTGTCACTTACAAGGCAGCGCTACAGGCTGCTATTGATGGCGGCTGTGACGCTGATAGTGCCTATCTAGCCGAGATAAATAATTATGATTGTGATTGCGTAGGCCTAGAAGCAGACATTCTTGTGGCATCCACAGATTTTATCTCGAATGTGACTACGACAAATTGCACAACTTACAAAACAACGCTTCAGTCTGCAGTTGATGGTAGTTGTGACCCTAGTGGGGCCTATCAAGAAACGATAAACACCCTTGGTGACTGCTCCGATCCGAGCGCTTCCATTGATTGTGTGAATTTGATATCAGGTGTTGTAACAGGAAGCCAGAACTATTCAACGGATCCATCAAATGAAACCTGTAACGCATATAAAGATTCACTTATGGTTGTAATTTTGGGTGGGTGCGATACTGACAGCACTTTTCAAATAGCTTTTGATAGTTTGGATTGTGAATCTGATATTATTTCTGCAGGCGATATAGAGGCCGCAATAGCATTAGTGGAAGAAGCCAATGCAGAGCTGGAAGATGTTTTTTCTGAATTATATGATTCAGATGAGCCTGATGATATTGACGGTTTTATAGATTTATTGGATTTCTCCGAAGCATACTCACAATACGCTGAAGCACAATACCTTGATCCTAATAATGATGATGCCAATTTTGGCGTTGCGCTGACGGGACTGATGCAAGTGACTCAAGATCAAGCGTTTAAAGATATGATTGACCGTTGGGACAATTATTTTACAAATACTACACTATTTGAAGTGGATACATCAAACGCTCGCGTCCTGGGACGACGCGGATTTGGACTTCCTCTCAATAGAGAAGGAATGCGTGTCCCAATTTCGCCCTTTGTTGGGGCACCATTGAGCATGGCGAGAATGACCCTGGATGACGTACCGCAGTTTAGTGAGCTGCAAGATATCGTTCACAACGTATTTCTGCCATATGTCGACTCAGGTATTGCAGCGCTGGCAACTGTTGAAAATAATTCTGATTATATATTTTCTCTTACGAGCGATATGCAGCCTGATGTGGATGCAAGTTCATTGGAATTCGATCTGACGGAGGTTTACGCCATTGATATGATGCTTCATGCCATTAAAGCCATTTGCAATACGGTCATTGCCTACAATTTTGACTTTGCTACCCATGATGGGGCTGGAATTGTAGCAGAGCTTAACCAGAACTCCGATTTTGCAGCGCTGAATAGTTCGGGTGCTGCAGATCTTAGCACAGCATACTCGGCAATGAATAGTGCTATTGACAAACTGGATGAAGCGATAGATTTCCTGGAAGCGGAAAGTGATGACCAGGACAATGATATGATTCAACAAATGGAGAACTCTTCAGATTACGAAGAGATACGAGATGGCATAGATATGGCTCGGGACGTACTGAATCAACCCACCTGGGTTTCATATTACACTTATGAAGAAGGAGAGGATGAATATGGTTACTGGTATGAAGATGAGATTGAAGACAGTATGCAGGTTGACATCCAGCAATTTTTTTCAAACCCTATAGAAGATATGAAGGATATGGTACCGCCTTATACAATCACAGCTGGTATTGATACCAGCTACGACTACCATTGGGATGAATTTGACAGAAATGTAAGTGTTACACTTTTAGCAGATTCTCAGGATATAAATAATGATTGGAGTTATTACTTCAATATTGCTTATGACTATTATAATGATACACTTCATATTTACGAATATGGTCCCGTGCCACAGGCATTAGCGGATAGCGTTCTAGCCATATATGAAGATGTAATGGAAGAATATTCTGAATTTGAATATCTATATGTCTCAACCTGGTATAACGGACCTGCAGGTGATATCTCCGTAGAAATTCGAGTTGAATATGAATGGGGTGAAATGGAAGGAATGTTTAATTATCCTGTCATCACTTGGGATGCCGATACTTTTGATGAGTGGGAAAACGGCTGGCCCGATCCTACCTTTAATGGAATATTTCCAACTTGGACGTCAGGTGGTGAAATGATGGAATTTCTTGGAATGGATGAAGAAGGCTGGCAGAAAACATGGGACTAATAAAATATTGACTTCTAAAAGGGGTGGGCATAGCCCATCCCTTTTTTTATTGTTCTCTTTTCTTTTTGTACTAAATAACATTGGTTATTCCCAGTTTTACTCATCCAAACTGTTCCCTGGGTCAACTGCCTCCACAACAAAGGTTCAAGAATCATATGGTTATTCAATTACTACATTTTATGATCATACCTACAAATATTCAATTAACGACGAAACTTTGAGTCATATTTACAAGGCTATGGTTTATCAAGATATGAACCTGTCTTTGAAAAATAATTCAATTCTTACGGTTGGCCATCGCTACAATGATTTTTATACGGGACATAAATCACAAGCACCCGATCAGCATTTATATATAGCGCAAAAATATCAATCTTTGAGTTTGGGATACGGACATTATGGTAAATGGTATAATTTTCATTCGCATTACTCCTACGCACCAGATAACGATTTCAGGGATATGAAAATTTCATTCGCAATAAAATACGGTAACTTTACATTACAGCCGGAATACCAGTCATGGACGAAAACGATTTTCGGCTCTTTTATTTCCGATATAATGAGTTATGACGTAAAGAACTTTACAAATTTTAAATCGTATGGCATAAAATTAGGATACCATAGCAAAAAATTCTCTGGGGAATTTAAAATGGTATCTAGATTGCCCAGTTCGGATACAAAGATAAATAATGAAGGTCTTGGTCTAAATATTGGGACTGCTCGTGTTCAATATGATTCCGGTATCACTTATAATTTAAAAGACCATCTTTCAATCTGGAGTGCAGTACATTATTATCGGGATACTTGTGAAGTTCCAATTTACTGGGAAGATAGTAAACTTGGTGAATTCACAGCGATAGATGACACATTGTGGACTGGACATATTGGTATAAGTTTACGCCACCAACAATTTGCACTTGGGATAGGTCATTGGTCAGGAAAATTATGGATCAGTCAGCTTTCACCTCATCCATTTACACCTGTCTGGGCCATCCTTTCAGGTACGAGATTTTACCTTGACATGGGAAGCGATTTGCATCTTTTTGGACTGTTCTATTCCAATCAATGGCAGAACAAAAAATGGGAAAGGAGTGTTGGAGTAAACTTATTGAATTTCAGTGGTTCACTCTATAGTGAGGAATGGGCAATTACATTCCCTTTCATTACAACATTACATGATAGATTGGATATTCAAATACATAGACTAAATATTATCGAGACTGATATAGGGATATCTAGAAAGGTAAGTACTAAAATGAAGATTAAGTTATGGTCAAACATCTTATTGCCGATAGACTTGAAAATTACTGTCACACCCAAGGCTGAAGAACACGAGAAAAAAGAAGGTGAAAAAATAAGCGGCGGCATGCAATTTGGTGCAACTTTAACTCACTTTTTCGAATAATCCATTTCAAAATGACCGTTTGATTAATAGACCATTCAATATTTAAAGCATTATTGAACTCAATTCAGTCTCAATCACTTCTTCGTTTTTAAATTCAACATAGAATGCTTTCCCATCCGGATAAAAAGAAAGTGTTCTATCATATTTTTCATTTTTGAAATGAACCGCCGCACCTCCATCAATGCAATGTCCCGGCATGGATTTCCCATTTTTCACAAATTCATGAACACTCGGCTGACGATCTTTTTCTTCCAAATAATGGGGACAGCACATTCCGGGCAAAAAACCAAGACAATCCAATACGTTCAGATTGCTGACCCAGGAATCCGTTATGCCCTGCTCAAACCAACAGATGGCACCGGCACTGACTCCGGCAAGAACGGTACCACGATGGTAGGCTTTATTAATAAGCTTATCAATTTTCCATTCCTTCCATACCGCCAGCATACTTTTGGTGTTTCCACCGCCCACATAGATGACATCCGCCTGATTGAACATTCCATCCAATCTTGGTGTTCTATCAAATAAAGTCACATGAACCGGTTCACAATTCAATTTGGAGAAACAGGAATAAAAATTGACGATATATCTACTGTCTTCAGCACTGGCTGTGGGTAGAAAGAGAACTTTAGGGTATTCCTTATAGGTTTGGTCCAGGATATATTTTTCGATTTTATTGTGTTTCGGGTTTCGCCCAAAACCACCGCCACCGATGGCAATGATTTGTCGATTGGATTTCATATTCAAACAGTTATTTCAATATTATTTCGGAAAATTTGAAGGGAATAATTTACACAAACCTGGATTATATATTCTTGGGAAGTATCATGAGAATCCTGTATTTTTACACGAGTTGAAAAAGGGCTGAAGGCTACCAAAGTTTTGTATTTTTCGACGGTTTTCGGCACGAATTCTATCACCCTTTATAGGGATCGTAGATACCTTCCTTCAAAGCCCCACAAGAACGAATACCATAAATAACTCCGTAGTATAACATGGGCAATGTCCCGAGTGTTGCACGCTACGCCAATATGGTGAATATGTGAACTATAGGAAAAGAATATGAAAAAGGAAATTTTCATTAATGAGAGCATGGGAGAAACCCGCATCGCCATTCAGGAAGACAATCAACTTGTTGAAGTCTACGTAGAAAATCAAGATAAACACCGGATGGTCGGTAACATCTACAAGGGGAAGGTCGAAAACGTCCTTCCTGGGATGCAGGCTGCCTTCGTCGACATTGGTTATGAACTAAACTCATTCTTACCGTTTTCAGAAATTGGCACCGGTGAATATATCTTAGAGGATGACCAAGACCGAAATAATCGGAACAAAAAGAATATCAGACATAGCCATATTGAAGTTGATTTGAAAACCGGCCAAGATTTATTTGTACAAGTAATCAAGGAACCTTTTGGCGGCAAAGGTCCTAGAGTGACAACCGACGTAGCCATTCCCGGCAGATTACTTGTTTTGGTCCCAAATGCCAACTATATCGGTATTTCAAGAAAAATATGGGATAAATATGAAAGACGGCGGCTGAAAAAGATCGCACAGCGGCTTAGAACGGATGACGCTGGAATCATTATCCGAACCGTTGCCGAGGGAAAAAGCGAAGAACATATAGAAAATGATTTCAATCAGTTATTGGACAATTGGAATCAGATCAAAAAAAAGTCGGACCATGAAGAATCTCCCGTTCTACTCTACGAAGACCTGGAGACAGCCTCCAGTGTAGTACGAGACTTACTCACACCGGATGTGGAAAAAATAATTATTGATTCAAAGCGCATATATCGAAAAACACAACGCTATCTGGAGGATGTCTCACCCAGTCTCCTGGATAGGCTGGAACTCTACAAATTAAAGTCTCCACTTTTTGAAAGTTTTGGCATCGAATCGGAAATAGAGAAACTTCTCCGTCCTAAAGTTTGGTTGAAAAGTGGAGCCTATCTCATCATAGAAAAAACGGAAGCCATGGTGGTGGTGGATGTTAATTCCGGTCGATTTGTTGGAAAAAAGCTGCACGAAGAGAATTCTCTCAAAATCAATCTAGAGGCTGCCAGAGAAGTCGCAAGGCAACTAAGGCTTCGGGATCTTTCCGGCTTAATCGTGATCGATTTTATCGATATGAGACAAGATGGTAATAAGAAAAAAATCTATAACGAACTACGAAAAGAACTGAGAAAAGACCGATCTAAAGTCGCGGTTGCACCCATCACGGAATTTGGGCTTCTTGAAATGACCCGTCAACGAATTCGTCTAAGCCTCTTGGACTCCATGAGTAAAGAATGTCCCACCTGTCTTGGTTCTGGAAGGATTATTTCACAAGAGACAATGGTCACAAGGATCGACCATTGGCTCCGACGATACAAAAATAAACATCGTTCCTTAAGACTGCGACTCCAGCTTAACCATGAAAACGTAAATTACTTGAGTGGGGAGAAAAAACACATTCTCCGTGGACTCATGTGGCAGAACTTTGTCCATTTAAAAATCGAGGAAAATACAGAACTGAAGCATGATGAATTCCGATTTTTAAGAACAAAGGATGGCGAAGACATTACAGATGAAATGAGTCTTGAAAAGAATGGGGCTACCCAGTAAATTCGCCGGCTTTTAGGAGACCATAGTGTACGTTATCGTCAATATTTCAGGAAAACAGTTCAAGG
>CAYNPR010000079.1:0-7247 GCA_964399115.1 uncultured bacterium
TCTTTCCACTCGTCAAGTGTTGGGATATGCCAACCTTTGGGGGCAAGTCCCCTTTCGTCATTTATAGCATGCCAATTGTATAAATTTCCATATACTCCAGCACAGTTATCTTTACAAGTTTTAGTGGACGCATCATCATCGTCTTTTGGATAAACACAATATACTCCTTTGTAAGTTTCGGACCAACCATCGTTGTTCGAGATTGGAGCACCATTTTGATAATGGGTGACTTTTAGGTTTTCCGCCATCCATATTTGGTTTCCAATTTTTACTGTCTTGTAAGAGTTGCCATCTATATCAATCAAGATGGTTTCATTTCCGGGTTTTTGTGAATATCCAACAATCAGTAATAATATGATTGATAATGTCTTTTTCATTTCAGTTCTTAAAAAAATAATAATAGAGTTGCAATACGGTTAATCATATCTAACCCCCACAACATTTAACAAAGAAAAAAAGCCTGCTTCATAATCCTAACGTTTCCCAACAACCTTGTTATTTAAAATGTTAAAAATTGTTATGATCAATTTTAGAGTTTTTACCGTTTATTTATCGCATGCACACCGGTTATCCATGTTTTTATAAAGAGTGCGTTCCGCGATGTGAAGGGGGATGAAAATGGTGGTTTTTCCCCGTTAATTGTCATATTTTTTTTCGTCTTTATAAATTTTCTTCCCCTTTTAGTTGCCCATTTTCGTAATAGGATATCCATGTACCGTTCTTACTCCCATTCCTACTATAGGATTTCCATACACCGGTTTTATTTCCATCTTTGAAGATTTTTTCTTTCTTTATCTGCCCATTTTCATAGTAGTATGTCCATTTACCATCTTCCTTACCATCTATATAATTTTCTTCTCCTTTTAGATGCCTGTTTTCGTAATAGGATATCCATCTGCCATCTTTTTCCCCATTTTCATTGTAAGATGTCCATACGCCGGTTTTATTTCCATCTTTGAAGATTTTTTCTTTCTTTATCTGCCCATTTTCATAGTAGTATGTCCATTTACCATCTTTCTTGCCGTATTTATAATTTTCTTCCTCTTTTAGCTGTCCATTTTCATAGTAGAATGTCCATTTTCCGTCCTTTTTCCCATTTTTATTGTAGGATGTCCATATACCGGTTTTATTTTCATCTTTAAAGTTTTTTTCTTTTTTAATCTGTCCGTTTTTGTGGTAGGACGTCCATTTTCCAATTACTTTTCCGTTTATATAATTTTCTTCTCTTTTTAGTTTTCCATTTTCATAGTAGGATGTCCACCTTCCATCTTTAGTCCCATTCTCATTGTAGGATGTCCATACGCCGGTTTTATTCCCATTATTGAAGTATTTTTCTTTTTTAATCCGTTCGTTATCATGGAAGGATATCCATTTTCCGTCGTTATTCCCATTCTCGTTGTAGGATGTCCATACACCGGTTTTATTTTCATCTTTATAGTATTTTTCTTTTTTAATCCGTCCGTTTTTGTGGTAGAACGTCCATTGACCATCTTTCTTCCCATCTTTGTATTGTTCTTCTTTTTTAATATTTTCGTTTTCAAAATAGAAAATCGTTTCTCCATCCAATTTTCCATCTTTATAGTTTTCTTCCTTTTCAATCTGTCCGTTTTTGTGGTAGAATGTCCATTGACCATCTTCCATGCCGTTTTTATAGTTTTCTTCTCCTTTTAGTTGCCCATTTTTGTAATAGATGATCCATTTGCCATCCTTGTTCCCTTTTTCGTTGTAGGATTTCCATACGCCGGCTTTATTCCCATCCTTGAAAGTTCCTTCCTCTTTCTTCTGTCCATTCTCATACCATGTAGTCACTAATCCATCTAGTTCCCCATCCTTGAAAGTTCCTTCCTCTTGCATCTGTCCATCCTCATACCATGCAGTCACTAATCCATCTGGTTTCCCATCCTTGAAAGTTCCTTCTATTTCCTTCTGTCCATTCTTATACCATGCAATCCATTTTCCATTTGGTTTCCCATCCTCGTAGTTTTCTTCTTTTTCAATCTGTCCGTTTTCGAAGTAATATGTCCATTGACCATCTTCCTTTCCATCTTTGTATTGTTCTTCTTTTTCGACCTTTCCGTTTTCAAAATAGGAAATCATTCTACCTTCCAATTTCCCATCTTTATAGTTTATTTCTTTTTCAACCTTAGTCCCAATATCAGGTTCAGACTTCAAAACTGAGGTTTCGTTATCAATAAGTTTAGAACACCCAACAATAAGCAATAACGGCAATACGAATAATAATATCTTTTTCATATTTCACTCCTTGACTTATATCCAAATCTACACATCCTCCCTCAAACAAAAAACCCCACGGATGTGGGGCTTAATGTTGTAGAAAGGGTAAATCTACTTTAGTAATATCATTTTCTGGGTTTGCCGTTTCGTTCCAGAAATGAGTTCAGAGAAATAAAGTCCGCTGGGGAACCCGCGTGCATCCCATTGCACTTCATACGTCCCGGTTTGGAGTTGCCCGTTAATGAGCGTTGCCACATTCCGGCCGGTAATATCGTAAACCCGAAGTATGGTGTTGTTTCCGGAATTCATTCCAACGTCAAACCGGATGGTGGTCACCGGGTTAAACGGATTGGGATAATTAGCATAGAGGCTGAATTCCTGCGGTAAGGAGCCATCTCCCGGATCTACTGCCGTGAATGAACCAGGTGTGAGTACTCTTCCCATATTTAGCCGTAATGATTCAATATCTTCCAATTCATCTAAACCAGCTATTTCTTCACTGGCAGATTCTATACATTCTTCAAAGGAGTCTTCATCTTCACAAGGGTCAAAAGAAGCTTCCATCGTTAGTGTATCACCATCTATGAAATATGCCAATTCAGTCGTGTCCACCTCATCTCCATAATAATCATCGTGTTCCTCATATAGGACTAAAGAATCAGAGGTTGCATACCATGTAAAGTAAGATGTGTCTGCATATGCACCGTAATAGTATTCATCATCTTCATATTCTACTTCAATTTCCATTCCTGTTGAATCCTCATAAAATGACATGAAAAGATTATAGTCATCATCTCCAAACAAGTCTTCTAATCCTTCTAAAAATGGGAAAGGCGTTTCTGCACCGGCGACAAAATCCATCATACTCGGGCCAATTGTACCGGATAATGTAAGAATTGCAGTTTCGGTGGAATCATATAGACTAAGGTTGGTAAATGTAATTGTTTGATTAACAGTATCTAAGCCAGTTGCCGCTACAGCTTCCGCTGAATCAGCTATTGCCTCCGTCATTTCACCATTACTGAATAAATATGCGAATACGTTATCGAACACAATATCACCGCTTTCCGTCAGTGTTGATGATATTCCCACAATAATAGGATTTTCCAAACCTAAACTATCAGGATCGGCCCCGAACATTGTCATAAAAAATTCCATTAGATTCATATTTGTTATGATTGCTTCGGGAGACCAATCATCGCCATCATCGTCACCATCTTCCACATAGAAATTGCATTCTGAGTCAGCCCCACCTTCACAAAGGGTGTTACCCTCGCCATCGTAAAGGACATAACTTATTTCATCATCCGTTGTATCGTTACTTCCAACGCAATAAAAGATGTAATCGCCTTCATCGAGACAAATTTCTGTTTGTTCATCGCAACCGTCCCCCAAGGCACCCATGTCGCTATCAATTGTATCACCTTCAGCATTTGTTACATACCAGTATGCGCCATTCCAACCATCACATTCAGAATCCATGAGTTCCAAATCGAGGCATGTGCGAGATCTTGAACTGTCATCTTCACAAATTTCATCAATGGGATAATCCTCATGGCAGCATTCGCAATATTCATCTGAAACATCGATGCCTTCATCCATATAATCATCATATTCGCCTTCACAATTCATATCGCAGTCAATGTCGTCGTCATCACCAAATATTCCAATCATCAAATAGTTTAGATCTGTTTCAAAATCACTGGCAGTGGCCGTGACGCTTCCTTCGGCCTCCTCAAGCCCCATCATCGAAAATGGATTAGGGATACTTTGATCGGTGCCAACTGTGACGAAAAATTCCATGTTTTCTTCTTCCATCATCCAATCGCCCACTAGGTCTTCCATATCTCGTGAAGCGGTGCGATGGGATGGTTGGGATGGATTCTTCAGTTTATGCAGATCCTCCAAAGAATAAACCTGGTATTTCTTTTGAAGAGCTTCTTTTATTTGTTCAAGCTGAGCCGGCAGATTGTCACCGCAAAAACAGATTGAAATTGTGAGTAGAGCAATAACTGTTCTTTTCATTGTTCCTTCCTTCCTTCCTTTTTAAACGACATTAATTTATTAAATAATATTCCCAATGGGTAAAAAAACCGATTCAACGATAATTCAATACGAACCATTGACTGTACTGATTTATATTTTAAATGACCTAATTATCTTATTTCAATAGAATTATTTTCTGGGTTTGTCTCTTCGTTCCCGAAATAAGTTCAGTGAAATAAATGCCACTTGAAAATCTTTGGGCATCCCATCTGACCTCGTGCTGGCCCGATTGAAGTTGACCATTGACCAATGTAGTTACGTTTCGTCCCGCAAGATCATAAATACGCAAGGTCGTTTCATTGGCTGCTTTATCCAGATGAAACTGGATCGTGGTTACTGGGTTAAATGGGTTAGGATATGCAGGATATAATACAAATCCATTTGGGTTATGCAAGTTATCATCCACGCTTAACTGCCCAAATGATATCTTTGACCGAACGTTAATATCACCATAGTTCGAAATATCATTACTATAGTTAATTCCGTCACCGGAGAAATAAGACCGATAGGATAATTCGCCATATACATCGTATGAAATGGCATAACTGGATACCAAATGTATAGCAATAAAAAAATCGACCCCGGCCGAGACGGGAACAGTATCTATGGGTACGGAGATCCATCCAAAATCATCAGCATGACCTTCAGCTTCAGCAACCAACGTTCCTGGGCTGGAGCCACTGAAAGAATCATAAACCAAAACCTGAAAATCAATGGGCGCATTTGTCATTCCCACATCCACTTCCGTAACATAGCCCGAAACGTCCGGTGTGAACAAAACCCCTCCCCAAGTATCCTGAACTTCACCATATCCGTAACTCCAACCACTTATACCATCCTCATCATAGGAAATCGCATATCCATATGGGGGGCGAATTTCAATATCTGCGGTCATGATGGAGTCTGAATCGCTGATATTGGTAACAGAAATCCCGGTCTCTGTCCCACTATACCGGGATGAATTGGGATAGGAATCATCATTGAATATTGTATTTCCGGATGAGCCCGGGAACGGATCCCCACCATCACCCCGGTTTTGTTCATTGTCCATATCGTCATTCCCATCTGCTTCTTCCAAGTCCACCAACTTATGGGTCTCATCATCATTCACCGATCCTGAGCTCCACCGATTAGAACCATATCGTTGATTTTCATCCACATGGTATATAAGTATACCCGTGCCATTCAGATCGGAGTCAAACCCTACCGCCTGTCGATTTTCAACTAGGAAATACCTGCTCCAGGAATAATCATCTTCCCAGATTTTTAACACGAATGGATTTGTCTCCAGCTGACGTATCTCAACACTTGTCTCATCGTCCGATAATAGAGTTGGCTCCATCCAGCCCATTTCCAATTTGCACCAGGACGACATATGCGCAGGTTGATCTCCAGCCCATCCAAGCCAGCTTCCGGATGCCATGAGACACCATTCACCAATACCTTCAGAGCCACCGTCACTGTCATCCCGATCATAAAGATCGGGCAGACCCAGAATATGGCCAAATTCATGGGCATAGACCCCAATAGGACGAATTGTGTTAGTATAACAGTCACCGCCACCTGCCAGTTCCGGAGAAACGGCATAGGTGCTGACTATTATATTCGATCCGTTAGCACCGGCATCATTGGTCGCGTACTCATAGGCTGAGCCTAGGGAACTCATGTGTGGCCATAAATTATCATTTCCTGGGCTCCACTCCGCACCACAACCAGAGTAGACGACAATAATTCCATCCACGTATCCATCATCGTCTCCGGAATTGGGAACGTTATCCGGCCCATCGTTATCATATTGACCATAGTCAAAATCCGGATCAGCCAGGGCTGCAATCTCAGCAACGTATTGCTTCGTATTTTCATTGGCCTGAACCATGGTATAGGTAGATTGATACCATCCACCTGCTGTACCATCCACGAGAAAGTTTCCATAGGATATTTCATCATAATACTGCTTCATCGTTCCCGTGGAATTATTATCAAAAAGCAGGTTTTGAAAGTCGGATGCCGTAAAATATGTATCAGTCACATCGGAGTACTGTCCCAGTAACACCGGTAAATAAAACTCTAATTGAGAATCACGGGATGGATCATTTTTCAGGTCGGATATTTTTTTCATCCACCCTGGATCACCATAGGACTGTCCAATACCCTGTTGTTCCATTTTTTCCCAGAATCCGTCCGGAAAACGACCTGTTTGGGGTGGATTGATTGCAAAAACCAGAGAAAATATGAAGTATACGAATACTAATTGTTTCATGATTAGGTTCTCCTTGATTATCACATTGGCATGATACAGTTTATCATATCTAAATCTACTCATCATTATCTTTACAAACAAAAAACCCCACGAATCCGCCAAAGATCCTCCCCAGGCGGGTAAACGGACAAGTGGTGGGGCTTTACTAGGATGGGTTATTCTTTTGACCACTTAACTTCCAACCAAACCAACCCATAGGTATATAAGCCAAGGAAAGGTCGGCTACAATAAACCAAATTGGAGCAGGCATAATAAATACCATAGATATACCTCCTAAAAGAAAAAATATACCAATACAGATAGCCAATATCATATGATAACTGGCAGCAAACTTAGCAGCGATGAATGCTCCTGATAATGTCCCAATCGCATGTGCAAGAAATGGGAATAAAAAATATTTAATCTCCCACATTGTGGCATCTATGGGATTCACATCATCTGCAAGAGGAATTAACTGATTTCCAGTAATGATTAATCCCATATTTACTGCCATGCCAAAAAGACATCCTCCAATAATGACTAATATATTTTTAAAAATTGTATTCATATCACTCATATTCAAATCTACCCATCATCCCATAAACAAAAAACACCGGGAGACCGGGGCTTGATTGAACCAGAGGAGTTTCAATTTAATTTATCCCATTCATTTTTATCGGTTCTTGATTTTTGATACTCCATTATCATTAACCATTTATTATTCTTT
>CAYNPR010000080.1:0-7158 GCA_964399115.1 uncultured bacterium
GGCAACACGCCAACCCACCAGAAAATGACCATCGCAATCATCACCAGGATTGCAGCGGGCCAGGCAAACATGGCCATTCGAATGAAATCCTTGGAGTCAAGCATTCCAGCGGCATACACAATGGAACTTGCCGGGGTCCCAATGACAAGCCAATAGGCAAGGGATGTGGAGATGGCTAGCCCAACACCAATCAGGATGGGGTTTGTTCCGGAACTGATCGCCATTTCCAAAACCACCGGTCCGATGACGGCAACGGTAGCGCCGGCACTCATTAGGTTGGTGAGCATGGCTCCGATCAATATAACGATGATAATGAGCCCTAATCCGCTTTCAATTCCAATGAGAGATGTGAGATTGATCAGGCTGTCTGCGATCCATTTTGCAGCACCGCTGGATTTAAAAACAGCACCCAAGCTAATTGCGCCGGCATAAAGAATAATAACACCCCAACTGACGTTTTTTTCATAGTCGGCCCAGGATGTGAGTCCAAGCAGCATGTAAAGGACTGCTCCAAAAATAGCAACACCGCCCAGCCCTAAGGGAAAACCCAGCAAAGATGCTGTGATGGATTTATCGGTAATCCACATGAAAATCATAAGGATCATTATTCCGCCAACCAGCCACTGGGTTGGGGTCATTTTTCCATGTTTTTCCAGATCAGTTTTAAGTGTATTCACTGCACCGGACAGGTCCTTCACTTCCGGCTTGAACAAGAAGGGGAGGAGAAAAGCCATTATGGCTGACATAAATACAGTGTAAAAAACGCCCATCCGCATCCATTCAAAAAAGGTAACGTTTGGATTCAAGTAATCTTCCAGAAAGCCAATCATGATTGCATTGCGTGCGCCGCCAGTAGGGCTCATGGGGGCGCCGACCATACAGCCTACAGCGATGGAGATCATGAGCAATTTTCCCAGTTGCGGGGCAGGTGTATTTTTATTGGTCAAAGAATAAAGAGCCAAGGCAATGGGAATGTACATGGGAGCGATGGATGCTTCATTAATAAATGCGGATGGTATCGCCGTACCGAGGATTATACCCAAAACAATGTTACGGGTTTTGGTACCGCATAATTTAATGACCATCATTCCGATCCTCTTGTCCAGCCCGTGTTTTACTAATGTGGCTCCGATGGCCAGTGAACCGGCAATAAACCAGACTGCGTCATGGGCATAGGTAGATACAATTTTAGATGGCTCCGTTATCCCAAAAATTAACTGGACCAGTCCGATTATCAGGGCAACGGCAGGCATGGGGATCGCTTCCGTGGCAAAAAAGACTGTGCACATGGCCAGGAGAGCGATGATAATCTTCATGTTGTAGGCTTTGTCTACCAGCGCTTCCGGACCCAAGTCCAAGTCACGAAAATGCTCACCGGCTTTCGTTAGCATGGAATCTGGAGTAGGCATGAGAGCCAGTAGTAGGAAAACGACCAATCCAACACCCAACCATTTGAAATCGGTTGTTTTTTCGAATCCTCCACCATTATTGTTGTTTGCTTCAGCCATTCTACCGGGGAATGTGGCTATGATTGATTTGAAAAATCAAGTAAAAGAATTATCTTAATCTATGCCCCTAGTTTCCTATTTAGTTTTAACTCCGTTCCGACTAATTTTGCATAGGAAAATGGATACAATCCGCCATAAACTAATATTTTTTATCCTATTGGCACTCTCCTCTGGACAAGACTCGTCAAATTCTATATTTCAATATTCAACGGTGTTGGAAATTCCCGATCTGTCCTTTTTTGAACAAGTGTATACTGGGCTTGATATTCTTGAACAAATGGATTTCAATCCCATAAGAGACAAGACAATCGCCGTATTGGGAAATCATACGGCCATTAACCGAAACGACAAACATCTTTTGGATTTATTGATGGAGTACCCAGATGTTAAGGTTTTATCATTATTGGCACCTGAATATGGGATTTGGGGCTTGGATGACAAAAGAGCAAAACTGATCGGAAAAAATCAAATTGAACCAATGCACAATGCCAAAATCATTGATTTATTTAATCGATACGTTTATCCGCCCGATTGGTTGTTGAATGAAATTGATTTAATCCTAGTTGATTTCCAGGATACGGGTATACGCTATTCAACTTTTATTGCTACCATGTCAAAAGTTTTTGAATCAGCATCCGACAAGAATATCCCTGTTATATTATTGGATAGGCCAAACCCAATAAGAGGTGACATAATTGATGGTCCGGTTCCAAGAACTGAATTTCAGTCTTTTGAAGGTTATCACTTATTCCCCATCCGACATGGGCTGACGTTGGGGGAAGCTGCGATTATGATCAATGAGATGGGGTGGGTCAAGGATTCGAAACGAATTAACCTTACGGTCATACCCATGGCGAACTGGAATCGTCAATCCTGGTTTGATGAAACAAAATTGAAATGGCAGAACCCCATTCCATTTCTGAGAAATCTAAATACACTTTTGGCTTACGCGGGTATGGATCTTTTCCGCGGAACGAATATGAATGTTGGCTTTGGTACCGATTCACCCTATCTGACTGTGGGTGCACCTTGGTTAGTCACTTCCTTTTTATTGGAGAAGCTCAATGATATGGAATTAAGGGGAGTTTCCTTCAAAGAAGTCAAATACCGGCCCAGAGGATCCGTCTATTATAATCGCGTGCCTGAATATGATGGAAAATCTTGTAGCGGAATCCAATTAACAATCACCAATCGAAATGAATTTGATCCCTTAGCTACTGCAACGACGATGATGTTTTTGATCCATAGACTGCACCCAAAAGAATTTCGGTGGAAGGAAGATGGTTATATTGACAAACTATTTGGTACGGACCTGCTGAGAATTACAGCTGCTCAGGGAAAACCATCAGATCACTTGCCTTCGCAATGGGCAAAAGACGTTTATAAATTCAGCGAGTTCAGGCACCCCTTTCTCATCTATGAATAATGCGTTACGGTAACGTCCTTTTATTCATTAGCATGCTGGTGGGTCAAACCTCTCCCACCATTCCAGAAAACGTCTTTCGATTTTCTCTTGAAATGAATATGTCCAATTCGATGTGGGAATTGGATGAACAGACATTTGATCTCAGGGGCATTGGTAGGCATTATTTCGATAATTTGACCCGAAATGATTCCGGTGGATTTTCATCCAAATACGATTTATATCATAATGGCACCCATCGATTTGATTCCGGTATGACTATTGAGGAATGGCTAACACAATTTAATTTGGACAAAGGCACTGATTTGCCAACCTTCGGCCCAGCCGCATTCTTTGATACGTCAAAGGCTGTTTCAGTCACGGGCCAATATTTCGAAAAATTGGATAAAAAAAGAATGGGTGAATCCATCAAGATCGAATATGGAATGTCGAACGAAATCACCTTAGCCGTCACCGTTCCCATCATAAATTCCTTTGTTGTGGATCAATCCTTGTCTGCAACCGGAAACCCGATAGATGGGGTTGATGATCTGGTTGAATATCATCAAAATGCCATGGATGTTTTAGATGCGTACAGTGGGAGCAAGAAAGATACTATAAAATACATCCATGACTTGTTTTATTCCGCAGGAAGCCAATATAACGTTCTCTGGATTTTGCATTCTAAAAATGATCCATTGAATCTTGGGTTCATTGATTCTCAATTTATTCCGAATGGAATCCAAAAAGATACAGTGACCTTGGCTGATTTGATTCCTAATTATTATCCGGGAAGGAAGGCTGGGTTTGGGGTCAATGACGTCAAAATCGGGGTCACATTTTTACTAAATGGTTCTCCTAGCTGGGCACCAGGACGAACTCACCGAGCCCTGTACGGTCATGCTGGATTCACTGTTCCTTTCGGATACACAATCTCTTCATATAAGGAAGTTGGGGCCAAACAGTTTAAGGAAATAAAAATTGGAGCAGGGACCTCAAGATGGTCTTTTGGATTGTATGGAGATTATGTTCTGGAAGGGGACACTGAAAGACGATTATACTTCAACACAACGTTTATAAAAAGCAATTCGGTCGTTCTCAATACGCCTGTTGCCTTATTTTCCGGAGGTCATACCCGACCGGACTCTATATTAAGCCATATCGGATCCACCTATCGGTTTCAAGAGGGAAACTGGATGAAAAATCAGGTCGGTTATGAATTCGAAACCACCAATAAAAGGATAAAAACGAGATTCGAGTTAATGTATGTAGGAAAAAGCAGGGACACGTTTGTTTCTTTGGATCCGGGTTGGGACGATTGGATGGCCGCACATGATGGTTACGATTCTGAATGGAGCAAAACAAATTTGAAGGTTGAATTTTGGTTTCTGAATTCCCATTCGTCCAGACGATTCGGGCCATATCCCTTTGATCTATATGGTGGATTTCAACAGAGTGTTTCAGCAATTCATACCTATTCGGGATGGTTCTTGTATAGCGGGATCACGACATATTTCCAGGCATGGTGAATTCAATAACGTCGGACAGGAAAAAAGTTTGGAGCTGGGCATTTTACGATTGGGCGAATTCCGCATTTTCCACTACGGTCATGGCCGGTTTTTTTCCTATCTTTTTTGAAAAATACTGGTCAAATCCTGAGAACGTTAACGAAAGTACTTGGTACCTTGGGTTGGCCAATTCAATTGCCTCCATCATCGTAGCCGCTATGGCTCCATTTTTAGGAGCAATAGCGGATCGTGGATCAGCCAAAAAGAAGTTCTTGGCTTTCTTTGCCATCCTGGGAATATTTATGACCGGATTGCTCTGGATGATGGACCAGGGCCAATGGCAGATGGCTATTGTACTTTATATCCTTGCGGCTATTGGATTCAGCAGCAGTAATATTTTCTATGATTCATTGTTGCCTTCAATTGCGTCCAGGGAAAAATTGGATTACGTGTCTTCCCTGGGCTATGCTTTAGGTTACATTGGCGGTGGGCTGTTGTTCATGGTTAATGTTCTCATGTATTTGAATCCGGACTGGTTTGGTCTGCCCGATGCACCCACGGCGATCAAGCTTTCCTTTGTCACCGTGGCAGTTTGGTGGGCTGTATTTTCCATCCCGATCCTGGTTTTTGTTCCTGAGCCAAACGTAAAAATATCAGTACCGCTCATCAAGGCCTTTACTGAAGGTGGCAGGGAGCTCATGCAAACATTGCGGCGCATACGGGAACTGAAAGTCATAGGTATCTTTCTGATTGCCTACTGGCTTTATATCGATGGGGTGGATACGATTGTCCGCATGGCGGTCAAAATGGGCTCTTCCCTTGGGTTTGAGACAGGGGATCTGATCACGGCTTTATTGATGGTCCAGTTCATCGCTTTTCCAGCCGCACTGGCCTATAACTGGTTTGCACAGAAGATTGGTACAAAAAATGCCGTCTTTATTGCCATAGGCGGATATGCCTTGGCTACGTTTCTCGCTTATTTTATGACTGATAGAAACCACTTTTTCTTACTTGCAGCTATGATTGGGTTGTTCCAAGGAGGGATACAGGCATTGAGCAGAAGTTTGTATGCTCGGTTGATTCCCAAGGGAAAAGAAGCTGAATTTTTTGGATTTTACAATATGCTTGGAAAGTTTGCCGCAGTTGTGGGACCGGTACTTATGGGATGGGTGACGTTGGTTACGGGCAACGTAAGATTTGGTATTTTATCCATATTGATTTTGTTTGTCGCTGGTGCATTTGTTCTCGGTAAAGTGGATTTTGAAGAGGGAGAGAACCTGGCTCTTGGCTATGGGGGAAAATAAAATCCCATAACTATTGATTTCAAATCCGGTTGTGGTTTAACTTCAAATAGGATTATGCCCCGTTGGTGTGGCGTGCTCTTCAGGGAAAACAGTTTTTTCCGAGGGTGTATCAACGGGGCTTTTCTTTTGTTGTCGTGCCGTAACCGTATTCGATTCCGTTTCATTGTCAGGCCCAATTCGTCTTAATTTCCATCTTGATCTTTTTCAGTAAATTATGGCCATAACCCGTTATTCCCAGATCGTCATGCCCCAAGATGCCAATGTTGTTGGCACTTTATTTGGTGGGCAAATGGTTTCTTGGATGGACATAGCCGCAGCAAAATCTGCGCACCGATTTATAAAAGGTACCCCTGCCAACATCACAGTAACCCGAGCCATTGACGCTATAGAATTCAAACAACCCGTCCATATTGGAGACTGGGTAAATTTCACTTCAAAAGTAACCAAAACCGGTAATACGTCCATCGTCATTAAAGTAGAAGCTTATAAGGAATGCAAAGAATCGGATCAAGTACTCGCCTGTACGGGAATTTTTACGATGGTGTCCGTAAAAAAGGACGAGGATGGCACCTATCATAAAATAGCCCACGGAAAGTCTCTTTGAATTATCGAGGTATTTGATGTCAAACATATATCCTCCTTCAGAATCGTCATCTAAAACCGCTCATATTTCAACCATGGAATCGTATCGGGAGCGGTACAAACAATCCATTTCAGATCCAGGTGCATTTTGGGCGGAAACTGCTAAAAGGTTGGACTGGACACACCCTTGGAATTCCGTCCGAAAGTTTGATTTCGTCAATGGCGAGATCAAATGGTTTTCCGGTGGTAAACTCAATGTAACGACTAATTGTTTGGATCGTCATGTGGACAACGGGCATGGTGGTCAAACAGCCATTATTTGGGAAGGTAATGACCCTGCACACTCTCGAGCCTTCACTTACAATGAGGTATCGAAGGAAGTTTCCCAGTTTGCCAATGCGCTTAAATCATTGGGCGTTGAAAAGGGAGACAGAGTGTGCCTGTATATGCAAATGGTTCCCGAATTGGCGTTTGCTATGCTGGCCTGCGCAAGAATAGGTGCTGTTCATTCCGTTGTTTTCGGTGCATTCAGCAGTGATTCATTGAAGGACCGTATAAATGACTCTTCCTGTAAGATCCTGATTACCCAGGATACGGGAGTTCGGGGAACCAAACAAAACATTCCTATGAAATCCAATGCCGATAATGCTCTCGAAGCAACGCCCTCCATCGAGCATGTGATCGTGGTCCGCAGAACCGGTGAGCCGATACATATGGATACGGAACGGGATCTCTGGTGGCATGAAGCGACTTCTGGAGTTGATGCAGTTTGTGATCCGGAAGAAATGGATGCTGAGGATCCATTGTTCATTCTTTATACGTCCGGTTCTACAGGTAAACCAAAAGGTGTGCTG
>CAYNPR010000081.1:0-7050 GCA_964399115.1 uncultured bacterium
GCTATACAGTAAATCTGCTGAATATGCCATCCAGGCAATGATATATCTTTCGGAATATCCAGACGATCAGGCGGTGTCAATCTCGGACGCGAACCAAAGGAAATTTATCTAAGTGAAATCATCACCGTGGTAGATGGTCCTTCGCCCAAAGATGAGATATGTGTAATAGGCCTGGATCTTTGCAGTGATTATGCACCCTGCCCTCTCCACCATCAATGGGAGCCCATAAGGAGTGCCATCCGGGGAATGCTCTCCGAGGAAAATCTCGAAGAGTTGGCTCGCCGTATCACAGAAAAAAGAAAAGCAATGAAAAAGTGATAATAATTTAATATTTGTTTTATAGTCGATATTAAGGGTATGGTATCATATATTGTTTTTTATAGAAATAATTTCAGTTTAATTCCTTTATTGCAACTTGCAGACCGAATTATTTATCTTATAACTTTAAGATATTTTCCGATAATTTTACCCGGCTTTCAAAAAAGAGAGATAGGGTTTTCATCATCTAAATTATATTCATGTAAAAAATGAAAGATAAATCAAATAAACGATTGCTTAGTCAATCGTTCCCAAAAGGTGCAAATCTTCTCCATGATCCACTGCTAAACAAGGGAACTGCGTTTCCCATAAAAGAACGTGAATTACTCCAATTAGAAGGACTTCTCCCTCCTCATATTTCATCTTTGGAAGAACAGGAGATGAGAGCCCTTGAAACTGTACGGGCAAAAACGTCGGATATGGAAAAATACATCTATCTGATTTCTCTGCAAGATAGAAACGAGACTCTCTTTTATCGACTTGTCACTGATCATATCGAAGAATTCATGCCAATTATCTATACACCTACGGTTGGCTGGGCTTGCCAGGAATATGGCCACATCTTCAGGCGACCTCGGGGATTGTATATTTCGTCAAATCACAAAGGATCCATTTCAAAGATACTGGCTAATTGGCCCAATCAAAACGTTGATGCTATTGTCGTAACTGATGGTGAAAGAATTCTGGGGCTGGGTGATTTAGGCGCAGACGGCATGGGTATTCCAGTTGGTAAATTATCCCTTTATACGGTTTGCGCCGGGATCCATCCCGGGAAAACGTTGCCGATCACCATCGACATTGGCACAAACAATGAAAAACTTTTGTCCGATCCTTTATATATTGGATTGCGGCAAAAAAGAATTGCGGGCACGGATTATGACGATCTATTGGATGAATTCGTGAAGTCGGCAGCAAAAGCCTTCCCGAATGCACTCATTCAGTTTGAGGATTTCAGTAACAAGAATGCTTTTCGTCTTCTCAAGAAATATAAAAATCAAATCTGTACTTTCAATGATGACATCCAAGGTACGGCCAGCGTTACGTTGGCGGGAATTTACTCGGCACTTCGAATTACCGGTCAGAAGCTCACCAAACAGAAAATTCTATTCCTTGGAGCCGGAGAAGCTGGATTGGGCATTGCCGATCTTATCGTGTCGGCTATGGAATCTGAAGGCATGCCTCATGATGAGGCTAAAAGACATTGCTGGCTGGTGGATTCCAAGGGACTCGTTGTTAAATGTCGCGACGATCTTCAGAAACACAAATTGCCTTATGCGCATGATCACGAATTCGTACCCGATCTTCTCTCAAGCGTGAACAGTTTGAAGCCAACCATTCTTATAGGTGTCTCGGGGCAACCCCAGACCTTTACACAATCCATTGTGGAGGCAATGGGAGGCATCAATGAAAAGCCCGTCGTTTTTGCTCTATCGAATCCAACATCAAAAGCAGAGTGTACTGCTGAGCAGGCTTATACATGGTCGGAAGGGCGTGTCGTCTTTGCCAGTGGAAGTCCATTCGATCCTATAAAGTTGAATGGGAAAACCTATGTTCCGGGACAAGGCAACAATGCCTATATATTTCCTGGGGTGGGACTGGGCACAATCGAATGCGGTAGCAAACATGTGACAAACGAGATGTTTTTCGCGGCGGCAAAAGCACTGACCAATGAAGTAACCGAAGATGACCTTGCAAATGGGTGTATTTACCCCTCATTGAGGCAAATCCGCCACGTTTCAGCCGTCATTGCCGCTTCCGTGGCGGAAGTGGCCTATGAACAAGGAATGACGACTGTGGACCGCCCAGAAGATCTGCTGGCCTACATGAAATCCCGGCAATATCAACCTGAGTACACTTCTTACGTTTAATAGTTCACCTGTCCATTGAGAACCGATTTCATGATAAAGAAAATCGGATATCCAAATCACTACATTTTCACCTATATTCATCAGACTGATTTTTTTCTTTTTCCAATTGAATCCCAATGCCAAAAATAGAGAATAATTTCAACGACCTTGGCCCAAAGAAATGGCTACCCTTTCAAAAGTCCTTTATCCTATACCATAATAAGAACGCCCTGGTTCGGGATAACCTGAGATTTTTTACGAAACCGTCAATTGAACCGAAACCAGTTGTGAACACTTATGGGCATGAGCCATTCTCCACAACTGTCCAAGAACAATGTCAGAATCTTAACATTCATGCCAACTCTAGCGGAAACAAGTTCGATTTTTTATTGGTGGATTTAACTGAAGGTCAATTGGATCCAGATCATCTGCTCAAATGGGTTTATCGATATGGAAAAAAATTGAAACACAGAAAATTCCTGTGGGTCCTAGTCCCAACCGATCAGATCAACGTTGACGACTTTCCGGTAGCATGGGAACTTTCAAATTCCATTGCTGAATTCCTGACTCGGAAAGATGAAAAGATCATTTGTCTCCCCAACGGTAGAACCTGGACATCACTGTATTTCAGGAAAGACAAACATTCCAAGTTAGTTCAAACGAGCGCCAACCTGGTTTCAAAACCATCCTCCGATTCCTCATCCATCCCAAACTGGTTCATCCTGAAACCAAAACCCAGAAACAAGGATGAAATTCTTCATCCAGCAAAGTACCCGGAAGATCTGATCAAGATGTATGTGGAAAAATTTACGGATGAAGGTGAAACCGTTTTCGACCCCATGTCCGGAACCGGCACGACACAGGTTGAATCGTTAAGTTTGGGCCGAAATGCCTACGGTATAGAATTGAGTGAATTATTTCACGATATAGCAATCAAAAGGTGCAGGGAGACCAATACTAAAGCATTGAATTATGAAATTCATTTAGGAGATGCGAGACACATTCTAAACTTTGATATTCCCGACTACGATTATGTGGTTACTTCACCACCCTACTGGGATATGCTGAATATGAAAGGCGCTGAAGTCCAGGCAACGAGGCGATCCAAGGGACTTCAAACGAATTATTCCGATGAAGAAAAGGACCTGGGGAATTTGGATCAGTATGAAGCTTTCGTGAATGACTTGACGGAGGTTTACCTCAAAACGATTAAAAAATTAAAATCGGGCGGCCATATAACCATCGTAGTCAAGAACATAAAGAAAAAGGGAGATCATTATCCCCTGGCTTTTGATCTGACGAAACGATTGATGGACTTCTTAAAATTCATTCATGTGGGGTTTTGGTGCCAAGATGATCTACAGATCGCACCTTACGGCTATAAACATACCTGGGTCAGCAACACGTTTCATCATTACTGCCTCACGTTTAAAAAGCCTTAGACTAAAATAGAACCTGATTCCATATTTTCAACCAAACCTGGATAAAGGGATAAAAATGAAGGTAAATCTCCAATCTTCACACTTCGATTATTAATCCTGGTTTTAAATACACCTTTCAGGAATGTTTTTGGATAAACGTCATCAAACAGGGTAAAATGTTTTTCGTCTGCGTAGGAACAAATTAATAGTTCGGGATGAAACAATAGATTCATTTGAAATGGCTTTCCTCTTCCTTTTGCACTCATTTTTTTCCAGAACCAATTTTCATCGTAAGGTTCATACTTCCCTTTGTAAGACTTGCATAACCCCCTTAAGAAGGAGACTTGCTCTTTTGATAAACCAATGGACATAAAAGGTTTCTTACTGTTCCAACCTTTCATAAAACTAAAAAGAAAACAAACGGATTCCGTTTCTGGATGATGAAGGCACTCCTTTCTTTTTGTCCATTGATCCCATCTGCCTCGATGCGGGATTAAGGCAGGCAAGTCTAAGTAGGAATTTACCGGAAGGATCGGTTGATCATAGTGTAAAAAGTTGTTCTTGATATCCCATTCCTCTCTACCAAGAATAAAATCCCGTTTATCAGGTAAATGAAACTGCGTTTGACATGAGTCGGTATTAATGGGTATTTCATTCACCCTGCAAAAGTTAATGAAAAAATTTTCAGACAATTTTCCTTTGGCAATATTGGTTATCCTGGATTCTACGTCGAATAATTGCATTCGGTTTATCGTAAAGGGCAGGCTGATAATCGCATATTCAATGGAATCAGCCGTCATACGGTCAAATAATCGATTTTTTGATCTGAACTCTTATGATGGAGTTGGAGGGTACGATTGAAATTACGTGCAAGCATTATATACAAAAAAGGAGCTGATTCAACTCGTTTGAATTGTGATCGGATTTATCCCAGGTATCGTCTGAGGTTTTTACTTCTGGAACGGTGACGCAGACGCTGAATAGCCTTTTCCTTGATCTGGCGTACACGTTCCCGCGTAAGATCGAACTCTTCACCAATTTCATTCAAAGTCATTGCACTATCTCGATTGATGCCAAAATACATTTCCAATACAATACGCTCGCGTTCAGACAAGGTATCCAAGGCAGATTTCACTTCCTCGGACATGGATTCCAACATAATCTTGGCTTCTGGATCTTCCGATTCAGAATCTTCAATAATGTCCAATAAACTGCTGTCCTCGCCTTCCTGGAAAGGTGAATTGAGAGAACTGTGCCGCCGGGAATACTGCATGGCCTGCAGAACTTCGTCTCCACCCATTTCCAGTTGTGCACCAATTTCATCACCTTTCGGTTGGCGTTCAACCTCAGCTTCCAGTTTCTCCGCTGCCCGAGTGATTTTAGTAATGGTTCCAACTCGATTCAGGGGTAATCGGATCAATCGCGACTGTTCCGCCAACGCCTGGAGAATGGACTGGCGTATCCACCAAACCGCATAAGAAATAAATTTAAACCCTCGGGTATGGTCAAAACGTTTTGCCGCTTTGATCAGCCCCATATTCCCCTCATTGATTATATCTGCCAAAGAAAGACCATTCCCTTGGTATTTTTTAGCGACGGAGACCACAAAACGCAAATTGGCTTCAACAAGTTCCTTCATGGCAGCCTGATCATTCTTCTGAATCAAGATTGCCAGTTCTACCTCTCGTTGCGGAGGTAATGGATTGAACTTTCCAATTTCAGCCAAGTACATGCTGATACTTCCGCTGGAAACCTTACTGGGCTTTGGTTTTTTCTTATCCGATGGATCTGATTTCGGTTTAGTTTTTTGGCTTTTTGTTGATTTTGTCAATGCAATAACCCTCGCTTGATATGCTGTATTTTATAAAAAGACTTCGGACAAAGTCTTCGAAATTACAAAAATATATTTATTTTATAAAGAGGATCTTCTTCGAATCCAGCCATTCGTCAGTTCGAAGCTGAATGATATAAATTCCACTTGCGATAGTCTTTCCCATTGCCGTGTTCGGCACCCAATTATAATATTCTCTCGTCATGTCCTCATTCGACAATACTGAGTCATAGATGGGATTTCCGTTCAAAGAATAAATGGATAGAGTCGGATTTTGATCCAAATCAAGTCTATATGGTATCCTTATGGCACCATTGAAAGGATTCGGGAAAGGAGAAAACAAGTGAGACGTTGACGGAACGGGTGGGTCCGGATCATTATCCTCAAAATTTGGAGAATAGCTTAACCCTTCATCGTTAATTAGAACCAATTCTCCGCTTTGGATCCCCGTCCAATTCATAGCGGCTGCGGCACCATCCGAAGGCCTTTGGGTCATCACCGAATAATGCTCGGATGATTCAGCCACAAATAAACCATTGCGACCACCAAAAACGAATAGACTTGAACCGTTGGAAAAAACGATATTCAACTGATGTGCAGATACGCCCTCCTCAATAATCTGATTCAAAGCCGTTTGTAGCCCCGTGAGAACCTGACCGCTTTCTTGTATCTGCTGCATGACGAAAAGGAGTATTAAATCTGAATCCACAACTTTGGACCAGCCTTCATCATCCCAGGCTCCTCCGCCAAACGTTTGAGGTTCATGTTCATAAAGCCAGGATTCATCTGTACCGTCATTCGTAATCAGGTCGTATAGCAGCGCTTTGTTCACTGTCCCGTTGTGAATAAATGAATAAGTGACGTTACCATCATAAAACATCCATGGATGCGGGTTGGGAATATTTCCCATACCGGAAGTGGTCGCACGGAGATGGCCCAGACCCACAAACCCTTCTCCCTCATCCACCAACATTGATACGGTGGACCAATAATTTTCGGCATCATCCAGTGCGGATATTTCAGAACGGAATAGCGGCTCGATCGGATGGGCATCGTTAACCCCGTACTTTAACAAAGACCATCCGTCTTGAACGTATTCCGATTGAAGCAGTAGGTGGTTAAGCTGATCAGTGACAATCGCTCTTTCCGATGACGTCATTGTTGGAAACGTTATATTGGGTTTTGCAAGGACAGCCCAGAGCCTGCAAGCTGAAAGCGGCTGGGAAAGAATGATTAGTACAATGGTCTGATGAATGATTCGCAAGATATTGGAAATTAGACAAAAACAGAAATCAAATCAAAGATGCACATGAATTCTTTTCCCTTTATACGATTTCCGAAGATGCATAAGGGCAGGCTTATAGATTCCCTTACTTTTTTGGAGCGGGGGTAGGATTCGAACCTACGATCTTTGGGTTATGAGCCCAACGATTGTCCCGTAATATGTGGAGTTAGAGAAAAGTGTAGTCATAGTGTAGTAAATCGCCAGTTGAAAAGCCTCATTTCGGTGGGGCTTTTCTATTTACCCGTATAGGCGTATAGTATTTAATGCAGTTACGTTTATCTACCCATCATCCCATAAACAAAAAACCCCACGAATGTGGGGTCATAAACTAATAATAGAAAAAAAGTA
>CAYNPR010000082.1:0-6968 GCA_964399115.1 uncultured bacterium
AGACTTTATTATCATCATCATTCTCAATGTGAAGTAATTCCGCACCGGAATCATGTCGAAATAATCGAGCCATCGAATTAATCTCAGCGACTTTCTTTTTTTCTACTAATGCGAATCCATATGTTTTTTTTGAAATGTTCATATCAACCAACTTTCCTGTATACTTAATCTACGGTTAGTTTGCCTCCCTTACGACAGGGCAGGCAACCCAGTGATCTTTTCCATGTTCCTCAAACGCAGGTTCAGCTTCAGCACAGGATTTTTTCGCTATTTGACAGCGGGTACGGAAACCACAGCCCGAAGGCTTATTCGTAGGTGTCGGTATATCTCCTGCCAACACGATTCGCCCTTTATCCTTCTTTTTAGGATCAGGTAAAGGAACAGCAGAAATAAGAGCCTGACTATATGGGTGTCTTGGATTATGATATATCTCCTGAGCGTCGCCAAACTCAACTATGTTTCCAAGATACATCACAGCAACTCTCGTGGAAATATGCTCAACCACGCTTAGATCGTGAGCAATAAATAAGAATGAAAGATCAAATTCATCCTGCAAATCCATCATCAGATTGATAACTTGAGCCTGAATTGAAACATCCAGTGCGGATACTGGTTCATCACATATTATGAGATCTGGATTTGTTGCAATTGCACGGGCAATGCCAACACGCTGGCGCTGTCCACCAGAAAATTCGTGTGGATAACGACGGGCCTGTTCATTCTGCATTCCAACTTTTTCCAGCAGCCATCCAATACGATCCTGCATTTCTTTGGGATTCATTTTGGTATGCAGCTTCAACGGTTCACTGATAATTTGAGCCACAGTCATACGAGGATTGAGTGAGGCATATGGATCCTGAAAAATCATTTGCACACGGCTACGATATTGACGCATATGCTTCGGATGAAGTTTAGAAAAATCAACGACCCCGTCATCAAAATGATATTCGATACTTCCACCAATTTCGACATCTGGTGCTACATGTCGCAAAATATTGATCATGGCACGACCAACTGTTGTTTTTCCGCATCCGGATTCTCCGACCAACCCGATCGTCTCTTTTTTTCCTATAGAAAAGGAAACGCCATCCACTGCTTTTACCGTGGCAACGCGCTTGGAGAGGACTCCGCCGTATACCGGAAAATGAACAGTCAGATCTTTGACATTAACTAGTTCCCTGCTTCTCATGCTTGCGGTCTCATATTTTCTGTCTCCACAACGTGACAACGTACAAAATGATTTTCTGTAATCTCCCGTAGTGGTGGTTCATCAGTATCGCATGTGTCAATTCTTACATCACACCGTGTGCAAAATTTGCACCCAACCGGCATATCTAAAATACTGGGTACAATTCCTTCGATAATGTCCAACCGCTCTTTTTTCGTATCCTTATCTGGACGCGGGATCGATCTCAGAAGTCCGTGTGTATACGGATGCAATGGATTCTCAAATAATTCTTCGGCGGATGCAACTTCCTGGATTCGACCGCCATACATTACAATCACACGCTCACAAGTTTGCGCAATAACCGCTAAATCGTGCGTGATCAAAACGATAGCTGCATCGGTTTTCTTATTTTTCAGTTCAATCATCAATTCCAAAATTTGTGCCTGAATGGTCACATCGAGTGCGGTTGTTGGTTCATCGGCAATAAGCAAGGATGGTTTTTTAGCAAGTGCCATCGCAATCATTGCCCGTTGCCGCATCCCTCCGGAAAACTGATGCGGATAATCATTCATTCTTTGGTCTGCAGAAGGAATGCCAACCATTTCGAGCAAGAGCACTCCCTCTTCAAAAAGTTTTTTCCATTTTTCGTGATACTGATCTGAAATCAACTTATCTAAACCAATAACAGTATATACGACTATTGAAGGAAATATTGCACCTTTTAGCAGGGATATACATACAGTAGCAATTTGAAATGTCCAACCATTAACCAATTGGGTAAAGATCATCACAAATAATGCAAAAAATATGCTTATTTTGATTCGCATACTTTTTGGTGTGCTCTTTAAACTTTTAGCAAGATTGATAATTCCATTTTTGATATACTCCTGAAATTTTTGCGGCTTCAGTGCTTCAATGATTTGAAATCCAACTGTGTAAACCGGATTAAGGGAAGTCATCGGTTCTTGAAAGATCATTGCGATCTCATCACCACGCAAATCCCGCATTCTCTTGAAAATATTTCCCCGCCACTTGTTGTATGTTTTTTTATACGGCGAATTAAAAAATAGATAACCCGTTAAAACACAATTTAAAATGAGCGAAATGAGAAATAATAAAACGCCGGGGATATTGAGTGCCACGTGCAAAACAAGCCAGCCACTAAAAAAAAGCATCGCTAAAGTTTTGCGTACATTTTCTGAGAGTCCACGGAAATGGAGATACTTTGGCATTTCTTTTACTTTCGCAAGTTCTCCTCCATCAAAAATCTTTTCACCTTTGAAATAAAATTCACCTTCTACTACTTCACCAGGCGGGTTCGGGATCAATTGTATTAGCGAAAGTACAGAAACTGATTTTCCAGAACCAGATTCACCAACGATTCCAAGCGTTTCACCTTCATAAATATCAAGATCGACGCCGTGAACGGCTGTCGCCCATTGATCTCCGACCTTGAAATGGGTTTTCAAATTTTTAATTTCGACTAATTTCTTCTTGCTCATCGCAATCTCGAATATACTTTTGGATCAAAAGCTTCTCTGACTCCTTCCCCAATAAACACCACAAGCATCAGCGTGAAAAATTCGGCTCCGACTGGAGAAAAAACCATCCACCATTTTGATATATTCTGCAGACCAATACCGAGCATTTGCCCCCAACTTGGCGTTGGCGGTGGTAATCCAAAACCAAGGAAATCTAGAGCCACCAAAGAAGCGATATAACCAACAATTGCAAACGGAAAATATGTTATAACAGGAACGAGAGAGTTGGGTAAAATGTGTTTAAAAATTACCTTCGCATTACTTTGTCCTATCGAGAGAGCAGCAGCTACATAATCTTTTGCCTTTTCACGATAGAATTCTGCACGCATCAGATATGTCATGCTAATCCAATTCACAATTATATAAATGAATATCAACAGGAAGAATGTTGGTCGAATGATTGACGCGATGATGATGATGACAAACAGCATCGGCAACGTTCCCCAAATTTCAATGATTCTCTGAAAGAAAAGATCAAACTTTCCGCCATAATATCCCATAGTACCACCAATCGCAATACCAATTGCATAGTTAAGCACTGCTAGGATCAACGCAAAAGTAATGGAAATGTTAAACGCATAAACCAATCTGGAAAATACATCCCGTCCAGTATCATCCGTTCCAAGCCAATGTAGCGATGAAGGGGTAGAATACATTTTCAATCCCCAGCGCTCATTATCTTGAGAACCGACACCTTCCAGCGGGCCAAAGGGATAGGGCGGCATAAGAATCCAGCTATCGCTATTCTCATTCTGCCACTCTTCTTGGAGTGATCGATAATTTGCCTCTCCCGGAACATCTTGCCCGAATAGATCACCCATAAATATTTGATCTGGAATCAGTGAAAAACTGTGAATCGCCGGAAAATAATATTCTCCTTCATGTTTCACGATCAAGGCTTTGCTGTTCACAAGTAAGGGCAAAAACCACGAAAGTAGATAAAGAATCGTAATGATACAAAACGAGTAATATCCCCGTTTCATCTTTTTGAACTTCAACCATCGTTTCTTGTAGATTGAAAGCGAGATATCTTGAATATTTTCTTGTTTTTTCTTTTTGAAAATCATTTGAAGCGAATCCTCGGATCAACCGTTGCCAGTGCGATATCTGAAATAATGTTTCCAACTAACCGAAGGAGTACACCAATAACTAAAAATGCCAGTGTAATTGGATAATCCCGATCCATCACCGCCTGGAAACCCATTTTACCGAATCCTTCGATATTAAACACTAATTCGATTAAATACGAACCGGCAAATACAATTCCAATGATGTGCCCAATTCCAGCTGCGATTGGAATAACTGAATTGCGGATTGCATGGAGCCAAACCACACGTTTTTCAGAAATTCCTTTTGCAAAAGCTGTACGGATATAATCTTGTGAAAGTTGCTCAAGAAGACTATTTTTCATCAAAACAGTCAGGGTCGTAAAACTAGCGATTGACCAGGCAATAATTGGTAAGATTGCGTGGTGCAATTGGTCAAGGATTTTTTCCAACAAGGAAAGTCCTTCCCATACTTCCATTTGAGATCGAAATCCACCCAGGGGAAAAATATCCCAAAACGAGCCACCACCAAACAACACTAAAAATACCCCGCCAAGTGCCCACCCAGGAATCGAGTAAGCCACAAAAATAATAACACTTGATACAAAATCAAATGGTGAACCGTGCTTAAGGGCTTTACGAATTCCGAGGGGAATACAAACAATGTAAGAAAGGAACATACCAATTAGACCAAAGAATAGTGAAATTTTAAATCGAGGTTTCATTACTTCGGTAACTGGTTGCAGATAAGTGTATGATTTGCCAAAATTTCCTGTCATAATTCCAGAATATTCAGTCTGGTAAATCACTCCATGGATATCGCCATCGTCGTCAGTATCCTCGATATGTGCTTTCCATATAGAACTGATAGAATTATTCTTTTCATAGACGGTCAAATCCTCGCCTTTCCTACGTATATCTACCCTGAGTATTTTCCCGGCTTTTTTTCCCACCCGTTTTTCAATTTCAAGTTGATCTCCCCGAAATATAATTTCTCTTTGTTTAATTTCGCGGGGCCAAACACCAAGCCACATCATGTATCGCTGCCAAATCGGTTTATCGAAACCATAGAACCTTTTAAGCTCTTTCAGTGCTTTATCCGGCAAGATTTGCGACCCACCACTCATTATATCCGAAACACTTCCAACCGATTCACCTTCTGCTGTTGCACCCATTTGTAACCTTTGGATTTGTTTCTCAAGTGGTCCACCTGGTGCCATTTGAAGTATCGTAAATACCAATATTGTTGACCCTAGAAAAGTTGGGACCATCAATAATAGTCTACGAAGAAAATACGTTGTCATTTATATTTTCAGCGCTTTATTGATTTGATTTTAAATATTCTGGCCAAAATGTGATATCAATAGCAGTAACTGGAAGCGCTTCACCCTTTTCTATTGCTTTGTTCAGGCGAGCTTCTTTTTCAGGGTCCACCCACCAATAGGAAAAGATTGACCGGTAATCACCCGTATATCGAGAAACCACATATTCTGGTTGACCGAATTTATCCCACCAAAGCAACCGTTGATAATTTCGTGCAATGCCCCAGGCTGCGGGATGGACGTGAGAATAAATGCCATCAATTTCTCGAATAATTTCAACTCTTTTTTGCTGATTAAATTCCACATCATAAAGATCGAGCAATGTATCAACGCGGGCACTTTTAAATCCTGAAATGTTATTGTTATTTAATTGGTCGGCTAACGAAGAGTGCAATGAAGTCTCTGGATTCGGGAAAACCAACCCTCCCCAGCTTTGCATATAAACCGAAAAATTTCTTTCCATCAAATTTTTCCAGTTTGTAGTGCCATCCACAAATTTTATTTTCATATTGATTCCATATTCTGCGAGCATCTGCTGCACTGGTGTAACCATGTAAGCAAGACCTTTACCAATCGAAAGATCAAATTCCAGTACTTTACCGGTCTCTTCATGATATAACCAGCCTACTTTGTTTCTATCTTTGTAGCCAGCATCACGAAGCAACTGCACAGCTTTTTGGGGATTATATAGCACTTTTTCATTGTTTGGATTTTCATAAACCGAACCTGACCACAGCGAATGCATCATTGAATATTCGCTGTAATACATTTCACGATTCATTTTTTCCCGGTCATACAGATACGCAAATGCATAGCGCAAACGGCGGTCATCAAAGGGCCATTTTCTCATATTGAAAGCAAAACCGCTTGTACCCGCTGGCTTTTCCGAAAATATTCTGTGTTTTTGTATCCAACCATTTTGTATCCCTTCAAAATCACATTCTTCAACCCAAACCCGTGCTTTAGCAACCGTATAAAAATCTTGCTCCCCCTTCTTAAATTTTTCAAACTCGAGTGGTTGATTATCTTTCACAACGATAAATTTTATCTTATCAAAATTTGATGTATACTTGTTTGTGGGATCATCAGCGGCCCAGTAATCTGTACGGCGGGAAAGTGTGAACGATTCCTGATTGACAATATCATTATCATAAATAATATACGATCCGGAGCCAGGTAACATTTTCCATTGATATTCTTCAAGATAATCAGTCCCGTCTAAATCGTTTAAAATGTGGGAAGGTAAGATTGACATTGCACCAAAGTATAAAAGGTTTCGCCAATTAAGTTGTTCACACTTAACGCTTACGATATACTTACTTTCTGCCACAGGACGATCAAATTTTCCATAAACTAACTGAGAAGAAGGTTCAAGGATCGTTTCGTCCATCAGCAGATCCCATGTTGCTACTACATCATCAGCAGTTACGGGCATTCCATCAGAGAACCGTGCTCTTGGATTGATACGGAACCAAAACTGCATTTTATCATCAGAAATTTTCCAATGTGTTGCTAACACAGGGATAAAATCCAGATTCAACGGGTGAGTGGAAATCAACGATTCATAACAAAGTCCCTCGATCGTGGAATTCTCTACATAGTTTGAGTTCTGCCCTAAAGTGCGAAGTGTGGCTGGAAACCTGCTCGTAATGTGTCGTAATGTCCCACCTTTTACAGCTCTTGGATCACCAAAGAAATATAAATCTTCTTCAGTAAAGTTATAGGTTGTATAACCAAGATCTTTTGCTATTTCCTTAAAGCCATTTCCTCCTAAATCTGCTGGCACAGATGGATCTGCACTCCTATCAAGATTTTCTTTTATATTCTCTTGATTTTTCTTCTGTTCAGCATTGCTGAAATTGACAGAAAGTAAAAGAAATAATACAGATAT
>CAYNPR010000083.1:0-6952 GCA_964399115.1 uncultured bacterium
TTACTACAGATAGTTCAGATGCTCAAGCATTCAATAATTATGCTTATAGTCTTGTGGAGCGAAATGAAGATATTGAATTCTCATTGGAGTTGGCTAAGAATGCAATCCGGCTCGCACCGAAATCTGCGGCATATTTGGACACAATTGGATGGATTTATTTTAAAATGAACAGATTAGACGAATCTTTGAAGTATATACGGGAATCATTGATGATTGATAGCGAGAATTCTACAATTCGCGGTCATCTTGATACTGTTATAAAAGCAAAAGCTGATCAGAATTCTCAAAATGTGCAACAAGCTGAGAATCAGGAGTAAATGTCATTTCGATTTCTTTTGGTTTTGATGGTTTTCGCTGGCTGTGCCGTGCCAGTGCAACAAGTTTCGACATTTGCTCCGCAGAAATCTTACCCTGTTCTCATGAAAGAGTTCGAATCCTGTACTGGCAAAGGCAAACTTGAGTCCCGAGGACCATTTAAGGGGAAACTGACTTTTACCTTTATGTCTCAGCACGACAGTTCTTTTTTCCAATTCAAAGACATAATGGGACGAAAAGCACTATTGTTGTGGTTAACTCCTGGAAGTGTATCAGCATGGAATTTAATTGAAAACAAATTGTATAATTTCGCACAGATACTGGAATTTTTTCCTTTTTTGCAAGTTGTTGAGCCACAAGACATTACACAGTTTTTATGGGGAGTACAGCCGGAATACGAAAATAAATTGAAAAGATTACAGACTAAACATTCTGGAAACATATTTCTCCAATTTGAAGTGGAAAAATCGAATGAATATTCCAATAATTTGGTTAATGCCAGGTTTGAAGATCAACGACTAAAACAATCGGTTGAAATTCGCATTAATAAAAGGAATTTTAGTAAAACAAATGTTGATCTTTCTAAAGTTTGGCAATTAATTCAGAGTTAAAATGAATATTTCTGTTGTCATTCCTGTGTTTAATGAAAAAGAATCTCTCCCGGATTTGGTGAAAGAGTTAGAACAAAACCTTGCTTCTTATGACCGTTGGGAAGTGATTTTCGTAGATGACGGTTCCTCGGATGGTTCTACGGATTGGATCGCAAACCTTTGTAATTCCAACCCAGGATTTAAACTGATTCAGTTTTTCAGGAACTATGGCAAATCTGCTGCACTTTCAGAAGGATTCAAGGTGGCAGAGGGGAAATTCATTATTACCATGGATGCTGATTTACAAGATGACCCAGCAGAAATCCCCAATTTGGTAGCCAAACTTCAAGAAGGGTGGGATCTCGTCTCCGGTTGGAAAAAAACACGATTGGACCCATTGAATAAACGGCTCCCTTCAAAAATATTTAATTTTGTTACGCGGATCATGACTGGCGTCAAGATCCATGACTTTAATTGCGGACTGAAAGGGTACAAAAAAGCCGTTGTTAAATCCATTGATGTGTATGGTGGACGACATAGGTATATACCGGCGTTGGCAGGACAACAAAAGTTTAAATTGACAGAGATTGTAGTTAATCACCGTGCGCGCCAATTTGGGGAAACAAAATATGGTGGGTACAGAATGTTTCATGGATTTTTTGATTTAATTACAATTCTTTTTCTGAATCGTTACACCCAACGTCCTCTTCATTTATTTGGCCTTTTTGGGTTAGTCTTTATTCTGGTTGGCCTAGGTGCAGAGTCGATGGCCTTGTATAAAAAAATAATTCTCAATAGTACATTTCAAAAGCATTTTGCCCTCATTACCTTTGGTGCCATGTCATTTATTCTTGGCCTTTGGTTTTTTTCCATTGGATTGATTGGCGAGATGATCGCTGTATCACAACAAGGGCAGGAAGACAGGGTTCGCCGTTTCATTTCTAAAGATTGATTTTCAACCATGACCGGAATTCCACCGATCATCAGCATTGTCACGCCAACCTTTAATCGTGTTGATGAACTTGAGCACCTCTACACATCCCTGAAAGAACAAACCATTGATAAGGGACTCTTCGAGTTAATTGTCTCAGATGATGGTTCAACAGATACCACTGAAGAAATGGTAAAAAAGTGGCAGGCCGAATCTCTATTTCCCATCAAATTTATCACCCAGGAAAATCAAGGACCGGGAGCAGCCCGAAATCATGGGTTAGACCATGCGACCGGCAAACTCATCCTTTTTATCGACTCAGATTGCGAAGCACAACCAAATTGGATCCAGACGATTTATGACGAATTTCAAAATGACACCTTTGATGCTTGCGGCGGTCCTGATGGTGCTAAAGATGATTTCACCCCACTGCAAAAAGCAATTGATTTTGCTATGACATCCTTCTTCACTACCGGTGGAATGAGGGGCCATAGTGAGAAAATGATGGCCAGATTTTTTCCACGAACACACAATATGGGGATCAAAAGGGAAGTATATGAAAAGATTGGTGGATTTGGTGACCTTCGCCATGGCCAGGATATTGAATTCAGCAACCGAATTCGTAAATCTGGTGCTCGGATAAAATTCTTATTGAATGCGGTGGTGTATCATCGGCGGCGGACCTCCCTAAAACAATTTTTTAAACAGGTTTTTAATTGGGGAGTGGCGCGGATTAATCTTGGGAAAATTGATTCAGCGATGCTGGAATCCATCCATTTTCTTCCTGCCTTGGCAACCATCAGCAGTGTGGTCGTATTCACAGGTGTTATTTATTTTGGGTATTCAATCAGTTTATTCTTAACCATCATGATTACTTCGTTGGTGTTACTTTCGATAGTTGGAACGCTTAAGAAAAAAACAGTTTTAGTTTTTCCTCTATTATTGATTGTAATTCCTGCTCAAATAATAGGATATGCCATGGGGTTTATCTTGAACTTCATAAAACGGTTTGTATTTCGCCAGGATCCTTGGATAGGATTCAGGAATAAATATTATGCCTGATGCCTTGAAATTGGAGGATTCAGTATTTTTTGCCTGGACGAGAGTTTCACGTCGGTCTGAACAACTTTCCAGACACTTTGGAACGAATTACAAAAGGTACAACCGCTGGGGAACTTCATCTTTCACGCTATCAATTTCCTTGGTGTTTAATTTTTTCCGGACATTAACCTGGGTTGTGTTAAACAGGCCATCCATTATATTCACTTTTAATGCCCATCCATTTGTAACGATTAGTGCAAAAATCGGAACTTGGATCACAATGAAAGGGGTAGTGATACCGGATTTACATACAGCAGCTTACACAGATCATTTTTCAGGTATTTCAGGATTTCTTGGTAGATGGATTTGGAAAAGATGTCCGGTCGTGCTGGTTCATAATAAAGAATCAGGAGAATTTCTCGAAAATAAAATACCGGAATTAATTAACCGGTTGTTTGTCTTGGAAGATGCATTACCTGATTTTCAAAAGAAACACCAAATAAATAAAACTTCAGGATTAGCATGTGTATTGATTTCTAGGTTTGCTCCAGATGAACCGATTAGAGAATTCCTAAATGCAGTTTCCGGGATTGAAGATTGCCAATTTTATATTACGGGAAATGATAAAAAAGCAATCTTTGATTTGTTTAATTACTCGGGAAAAAATATCACATTTACCGGTTTTGTTTCGGAATCCGATTATATTGACCTATTGAGCTCCGCTGATTTTCTTTCAATTCTGACAACTAGGGATTTGACTCTCCTTTCGGGTGGTTATGAAGCGCTTGCACTTGAAAAACCGGTTATCCTTTCTAAAACTGAAACCTTGCAGAATTACTTTAGTGATTCAGCTATTTACACAAATAATACAGTTAATGAAATCCAAGATTCAGTTCGAACAATGATTCAGGAATTAAAGGATAGAGCGATAAAAATCCAATCGCTCAAGAAAGAAAAAACAGAGGAATGGAGCGAAAAAGCGGAGAAGCTTGTTTCTATTTTGAATTCACTAAAATGAATTCCTGAATATATCAAGGTCTACAGAATTGACTTGAGATCTAATTTGTGCTTTTTCTTCGTCTGAAAATATTCTATCGAATTTATGTGATTCACGGATTTCATCGGACTGATCTGGCTTCCATGTTTCATCCTCAAATTTCAATTCTCGTGTTTTTTCAGAGAAGGATTTCATCTGGTCCAAATAATCAATCCCGAGAAACTTGCATAACTGCTTTAACGCATTATCGGTCTCATTGATAATATCTTTATAGAAAATAAAAAAGTGGTTTTCCTTGCCTAGATGTATTTTATGAACCTGGATATCAATTTTCCAGCGGAAAATACATTTTTGTATTGACTGTGAACCATCGAAGGATTCAGGATTATTCCTGCTGGCCTCAAACAAGGATGCAACCACATCCTTCCCGTCCCGAATGATATGGATAAACTTTGTGTCTGATCTTACCTCATCTATCAGAGATACAAAATAGAGATGCATGGGGGTTTTTTCGACCCAAATAGTTGATTCAGGATTGGTTGGGAGTGCATCGATAAGATCAATAATTCCGTTGATCCATTTTTTAGTGAAAAGGGTTGGATTTGGAACCAAATGATTCAGATCGGTTCTGTCGATCCGATGAAGATAATCTTTGATAAAATTTTGTTCATTTTCACCATAAAATTTTATCCACCGTAAAAAAGAAATCTTTGGAATTGTACCACGGAAAAAATGCGTCTCCGGGAAGGAAGTAATTTTCGGTTGTGAAGCGAGAATCGATTGGAGCAATGTTGTTCCCGACCGTGCGGAACCAACTAAAAATACTCTTTGTCGATCAGATTTTGAATTCTTCATAATGTTTTACGGGCAGGATTGAATATCCTTTTTGAATCTTTATAATTTGATCGCGATTGAGTTTCTTTTTCCATTTATTTTTAAGATCTTTTGCAACGCGATATGTTTTGAACCCATCCCCTGGTTGGTTCATTTTTAAAATAAAATCCTGGATAGACTGAGTCCAATCAAGATTAAGTCGGTTAAAAAAAGAATGGTATTTTTCTACTGTATCCTCACATAAGTCTTCGTGGGATGTAGTTATCAAATTCTGTTGGTTTTTCAATTCCGTTTCCCAAAGAGTATAAAATATCCCAATTTGAAGTCCCATAAAGGAGAGTGGATCATTTAATTGATTGATTTCATTTTCATATTCTTTAAGAAAGCCCTTTAATTCAGATCTATTAAAGATATCACGATTTGCATCATCGATCCGTAAGTCCAGACAACTTGAAATAATGTTTCCGGGATGGCGGAAAACAAGAACCATTATTGGATTGAATTGATGCTGAATGACTGGTAAACAAAGACCACTGTGGACGGATTTAATCAGTAGTCTGTTATTCGGTTTCCAGCCATCCATTGTTAAATAATACAGAAAAAGTGTTAAAAGTTTTGGCGCTAATTCCGGGAATAGGGAATGAACTAATTCTGATTCTTTTTCTTTTACAAGTGTTTCATTCTTTGTCGAATCATATTGGAATATATAATTTAAAAAATGATTAATCCATGACCTGTTCTTTGGGAATCTCCCCTTAAAAATAACGCTGTATAAATTGGTAATTACTTCAGAATCACCTTCCAAATTTCCATAGGGGAATCGGTGTAGCGATTTTTTCCAGATTCGCCCAATGAAACTGTATTTCTCATTGTCAGGCTCAGATAGTAACCTTACACCTTTTGCTGATCCAAGAATATTTGCGATCCAGGTTGTCCCACTTCTAGGAACTCCTGTGATAAAAATGGGTTTATTTTGAGACTTTATCATTCAAATTGAATGGAATTAAATCTGGGGAAATTAAGCTTTTGAAGGAAATGTGTAATGCGTTTTATTCCTAAAAGCGTCCCAATTCTCTTGGTAAAATCCAACCCTTTATGAGAATTAAATAATTTAGAATGATGTTGAATCAATTATTGGATAAGAAGAATCAGGTCGCGATCGCTATTTTAATGGTTGTGCCCATGGTCATTTTGTATCGTATGATTTTCTTTGGCGAAATTATAGGTGCCAATGATCAATTGGAACGTTACCCCATCAACCAATGGCGGGACACGTATGTAGAAAATAATAGTGAATTCCCTCAGTGGTTCCCAAATCTCTTTTCTGGGATGCCTTCTTATGGTGGATACATTTATACCCCCGGTGATCCGACACGCCCTTTACAGGATCTAATCTTTTTTAATAAAGGAATCAAGATTTGGTTTTATCTGGTTCTTGGTTCATTTGGGATGTTTTTCTTTCTACTAAGTTTAGGAGTAGGTTCATTTGGATCGATCATCGGCGGACTATTGACAGGATTAACGCCCTACGGTTTTGGACTTATAAATGCAGGGCATTTGAATAAAATATTTGCGATGGCATTTATTCCGTGGATTTTGATGTTTGTATTCGATTTAATGAAAAAATCAACCATAAAGTCAATTCTTCTCGTTTCAATGGCATCAGCTTTTCAACTTTGGGCGAACCATCCTCAAATCGTGTACTATACATGGATGGTCATTGGTTTTTATTTTGTTTGGGAATTGGGATTATCGGTTAAAGAAAAATCCTTTTCTGCCAAAACGAGTGGCACCCAATTAGGTGGAATTATTGTCGCATTGGTCATTGCATTATTCATGGTATCAGACCCTTATGTTGATATTTATAAGTTTCAGAAACATTCAAACCGTGGAGCAAAATCAGTTTTGGATCAAACGGGGCAAACAGAGACAGGAACAGACTGGCGGTACGCAACACAATGGTCATTTCATCCCAAAGAAATAATTTCTTTTGTTTTTCCTTATCATTACGGATTACAGAATTATTCAACGCGTGATTTAAAGTCAGCGGCCTATTGGGGATTTATGCCATTCACGCAATCAACCCATTACCTTGGCTTAATTGCCATCATCCTTGCCATTCTGGGTGCCCTCTTAAGAAAACCGGATAAGACAGAATGGTTTTTTTGGATCGCAACACTCTTAGCGCTTACGATCGGTTTTGGATCGTTTTTCCCGGTTTTATTTGAACCTTTTTATTCATTA
>CAYNPR010000084.1:0-6930 GCA_964399115.1 uncultured bacterium
CCGAATTTATATTCCCCGTTGTGAACATTTCATGGCCAATCCTCCCGGTGACGACTGGGATGGCGTTTGGACCCTGACCAGCAAATAGACCATCCGACCGGATGAAGTGGCAAAACCGATTCCTGCTTAATATCGTTGTAGGGACGGGACTCTCCTTTATATCCGCACAGGACACTACATTCGTCCTGGATTCCACACTTTCCGGTTCTCTACCACAATCACTCACCAATTCCATTCAAATTGGTGACGTAAATAATGACGGCATAAATGATATTGTTATTTCGGGCTACGATGAATTTAACCGAACAGGGGGATTTGTCGACGTCATACGCGGCAACTCAGATGGAACGCTGACTATGGACTCACAAACTGATTTTGGAGGATACCCTGATACGATTGCAGGTTACTGGGAATACTATGGCCCGGATAGCCTTCCCGTAGGGGTCCCCATCGGAGGAATTGGCGGTGTGGATCTGGCAGATGCGAACCGTGATGGCTGGATTGATATATATTTTAACGGATGTGCCCGTTCAAAGCTGCTTATAAATTCATCGGGATCTTTCAGCGCATCCACCGACCTTGAAAATATGTCCCTGACCTATAGCGATGGTAAATGGGGCGACGTGAATATGGATGGTGCCCCGGACCTGTTCGTCATGGGCGTTAACGAATACACCGACAATATTCTAAATGAATTGTTCATCAACGACGGAACCGAACTGGAAGAAGATCCCACCACTATTTTCCCGGCACTGTTCAATGGAAGCAGTTCCTGGGGAGATTACGACAATGACGGCGATCCGGACCTGGTCATCTGCGGCCAGACCGCGGACAAAACGGCTTCCGTCAGCCGATTTTACCAGAATGAGCCCACGGGACGGCTAACGGAGCTGACCACTGCGGATGAAGTTGGCGGTCTTAAGGCCGGAGCATTTCGATTTGTGGATCTTGATTCCGATGGCGACCAGGATATGGTCATGTCCGGCTGGAATAAAATCCAGGGGAAACTGGTCACCTGGATCCTCCGAAATGAGCCTTTGGGCACTTTCTCTCTTATCCCAAATCAAATTGATTTTGCAGTGGCTTATGGAACCATTGACGCCATTGATTTTAACCTGGACGGGTTCCCGGACTTCGTCATTGCAGGCGCAGATTCGGTCACCCATCACGCGGGAAGAATTCATTCCCTGTCCGGAAGAGTGTATCTCAACAATGGCGACGGCACTTTTTCTGTAATAGATACAATTCCCGGTGCGCGGGTCGCCAGATTTGCGGATATAAATCATGATTCCATCCCGGACCTTATTGCATCGGGTACCACTGAATTTGGAAATGACTCCAGTACGTTCTCTCACGTATATCTGAATACCACTGAAGGTACGAATCATCTCTCGCCGGAAGCACCTGCCGCCCTGACCGCTTTCGCCGTGAGCACCCGGGCCATTTTCACCTGGGGCGCCGGCACAGACGATTCCACAAACACTGCTAGCCTATCCTATAACGTTCGCATCGGGACCACGTCCGGTGGAAATGAGCTGATGTCGTCGTCGGTCCCGTACAATGCTTCCAGTGTGGGACAACGCCTCATCCGTGAATTCAATGAAATTCCCCACGGGACTTATTACTGGGCCGTCCAAACAATGGATGGATCCGGGAACGTTTCCGACTGGACACTGGAAGATACGCTTTTCATCGCCAGGCTGGTGACGTCGACCCAGTCCCTCCCCGGCGTTTATTTTGCAACCGCCGGCTGGGCGGACTACAACGAAGACGATATGCTAGATCTCGCCCTCACCGGCGTAACGTTCTCCGGGGGAAGCATCACCAATCTGTTTGGAAATGAAGATGGATTGTTGTCCCAGGACCTCACCCAGGATATTGAAGCCGTGTTTGGCGGCCATCTTTCCTGGGTGGATTACACGAACGACGGACACCTGGATCTCTCACTTTCGGGTTTTCAGATCATCAATTTTTATCCCTATAGGGTCACCAAACTTTATAAATACGATAATGGGATTTATATGCCAGACACTGATTCCGAAATCTATACGGATGCCAATTATGATGGGATTCCGGACTATTGGATGATTGGCGGTACGAATAACCATCACTGGGGGGACTACGACAACGATGGCGACCTGGATCTTATCCAAGGCGGCTGGGACAATTACAATATTCGCCATCTGGACGTCTTTTACAATGACAATGGAATTCTCAGGCTGGATACGAATCAGACGAACCTGGTTCCCATCTACCCCGCCATAGTGCAGTGGGTGGATCTAAACCGGGACGGATATCTGGACCTGGTCTCCATTGGCGCCGACGATACCACCGAAACATTGGGAATGCGTGTTTACCTCAATAATGATACTTACGTGCTTTCCTCCGGCCTGTCCTGGGATTCAAATATCTACGGTGTGACCGCAGGTGCCATCGCTTTTGCAGATTACAACAGCGATGGTTATGATGATTTTGCCTTAACCGGTAAAAACAGTGACGAACAGCTCATCACCTACGTCGTTACGAACGATACCATCAACAACACGTTTAACATTTCTCCCGGACATACCCTGGAAGGTGTTTATTATGGCAGGCCTGCCTGGGGGGATTATGACGCGGATGGGGATTTGGACCTTTTGGTCACGGGGCAGTCCAGTACCGTAGGACAATTGGGCTCAGAGCCATTGACCGTGGTCTACAATCAGCAAGAAGATGGTTCGTTTTCCGTGGATCAAACCTTGTCCATAGACAGTGTGGGCATCAGTTTTTCTCAATGGGGTGACTATGACGTAGATGGCGACCTGGACCTCTTCCTTGCAGGATTCAAGGCGAACCAGGATGTGGTGGCCCAGGTTTATGATAACCTTGAAGGTATTGAAAATGCCAATGAGCCGCCCAATGCTCCCTACTTACTGGATGACACGGACATCGATGATGATAAGGTGACCCTGACCTGGAGCGCTCCAGTGGACCCCGCTAATCCCGGCGGTGGTTCCACACTTGAGAATGGCCTGCGGTACCAGATCCAGATCGGTTCCTACGATTCTCAAAATGATCACGCCATCAGCACCGGGCATTATGGCATTGGTGAAATTGGAAAAATAAATTTAACGAAAAAAATACTTCGCAATATACCGGAAGGAACGTATGGCTGGCGTGTCCGTGCCATTGATCATGGATATGCCACTTCCGATTGGTCCAGCACCAATGAATTTTATATAGACGTTACGGCACCAACGGTAAATGCCATAAGAACAAATTACGTTTCCAGCGAACAGGTTATCCTTGTGGTGGAATTCGATGAGAATTTTAATCTAAATCTGAATGTTGATCCATTGGTGGTGATCCTCCATCCGGATAACCCCGATCTGGATGATGATGGGATTCCCGACACCATTTCCGTTGACAAAACAAGCTACAGCGGCACGGAATGGGCAGGGGCTCTTACCCTGCCAACCAATTATTCCGGCAAGGCCATTTCCATCCGCGTTTCCGGAGCGCGAGATGAACGGGGAAACACGATGGCCGTGACGTCCATTTATAAAACGCCGGAAACCATCTTTTCTCAAAAAGGCGGCACTGCAATCAGTGCCGATGGGAACGTGACGGTCCTGCTTCCCCAGAACGCCGTTGACGGCGATATTGAAATTTCAATCACCGCCCAGAACGTAAAGCCAAACGAAAGTTCATTTTACGTGAATGGAATAACCTATCTGATTTCAGATCTTTATGACGTAGAACCATTTGAACAATCCTTGGACAAGCCTGGTATTCTTCGAATCGGATTTCCGGACACTACGTGTCTCATTACTGAGGAACTCAACCAATATTTTAATCTAGAATGTAAAAATGAAAGTAGGTGCGATTCTTTAAATGGTGAATGGTTTGCAGTCTCCGATACAGGCATAACGCCCTTTATCGGAATGATCGATACAACCATAACCGACATACTTCCCCTTCTAAAACTGGGGGGATCGGAAATATCAATCAACGGCAATCCTTTCATCCAGGTACAGATTGATACCTTTGGAACCTATGGTGCTTTCATAACCTTCGATGGAACCTTGGCGATCGATTCAGTGGACGGTGAAAAAATAACGTGTCAGCCCAGAATTTTTTCCCCTGGCGGAACCGGATCGGTTTTTGAATTCGTCCAGACCAATATCATATACTCCCTTGATGAGCCGGAAGACGTAACCGCCAGGATTTTTAATTTGTCCGGGCGGCTGAAAAAAACGATAAAACCAGAGACGTCCGGGCAAACTGGACACCAGGTCCTGAACTGGGACGGAAAGGATTCCAATGGGGATGTGGTTCCAAGCGGACTTTATATCGTCACCCTGGAAAAAGACGATACCGTGCTGAAAACAACCGTGGGAGTTCTTAACCGATGAGAAAACTGCTCTCCCTTGGATTATTCCTGTCAATTACCTTAGGCCAGGACCAACTTTTTGTCGGCACTCGGCCTTTGAGCATGGGAGGAGCGTTTGTGGCGGTTGCCAATGACGCGAACACCATTACCTGGAACCCCGCAGGCCTTCCTGGGCTTCGCCGAACGGAATTTACCACGACCGTTGCAGACCTTTATGCCATGGGCATATCTCAACGCTACCTTGCGTTCGTCAAACCCTTATTGTCCGACCGGTTTGCCGTGGGGATGGACTGGTCCAGTGTTGGGTTCGACGACAAGGAACTGGGCTATTCGGAAAATAAATTAAATTTTGCTTTCGGTTTCGAAGTCCATAAAAAATTCTCTCTCGGCGCAACGCTAAAATACCTTTTCCGGGATATGACCCTGGATGGGACTTCTTACGGTAAAAGTTCCGGTATTGGTTATGACGTGGGTTTATTGATCACGCCGCTTAAAAACCTGCGCATGGGAATCGGGTTTTATGATCTGGGCGGTACGCAAGTGTCCTACAAGGATAAAACGTCCGAGACCATTCTTGGCCAGGCTTTTAAACTGGGGATCAGCTACATGCCCTTTGATGGGTTGACCCTGGCAGCCGATTTTGGAGATCGATACCATCTTGGAGCTGAATACGTCCTGGCCAATCGTCTCAGTTTCAGGGCCGGTATGCAGCAGGATTACAGCGGCGATGAGCCAATAATGGTGCCCTCGGCAGGAACGTCAATCAAGTTCAAAAGTCTTATCGTGGAATATGGGTATGAGATTCATCCCTACCTTGAACCTACCCATCGCATTTCATTTGCGCTTCAGTTGAGCCCTGCGGTCGTAAGTATCACAACAACGCTCATTGCCCATAATCCTATTTTCCGTTCACTTCATCGATACTATGAGTCGGAGCCTTTCGTTAAAGTGGGCCTGAAAAACATATCCGATGCGGATCTCCCCGTGGACGTTTCCCTGTTCGTCCCAACCATGATGGACAACCCTCATTCCGAAACTATCACACTTCCACCAAAATCAGAAGAAGAATACGATATTGGCGTTTCCTTTTCCAGCGACGTGCTCACAAGCAAGAAAGCCACGTTCGACAACCTGGTCCAGCCGGAGGTCAAGGTATCCTACAAACAAGGTGGTGAAGCAAAACTTGCCCAAAAGAAAATGGAATCATCCTACGTTCTTGGTAAAGGAAAACTGACCTGGAGCAATCCGGATATGATTGCCTGTTACGTGACGCCTGCAGATGCCATCGTGGACAAATTTGCCCGAAGCTTCATCCAGTATTACACCCCGGTTTTAAACGATTATTTCGGCCGAAGCAACCTGGGGCGCGGTATTATTCTCTATGACGCTTTGGGAACCCATGGACTGGTCTACAATATCGACCTGGAAACACCCTTTCTGGATATTGCAGATGATAAATCCGCATTCGACACCGTAAAATATCCCGGAGATATGCTGCGAGACAAAATCGGTGATTGTGATGACCTTACCACTCTCTATGGCTCTCTCATGGGGAACCTTGGGATCGAAACCATGTTCCTGGACGTTTTCAAACCTGGGGCCGGACATATTTTCCTCATGTTCGACAGCGGCGTGAAACCGGATGAAGTTGGAAAATATTTCCTGGATGAGACGGAAGTCGTCGTTCTGAATGATAAAGTCTGGATCCCAATTGAAGCCACCCTGGTTGGAAAACCATTCTTCAGCGCATGGAAACAGGGTTCTTTAAAGTACAATGAAATGAAATCGGAAAATTTCGTGAATGAAATATCCGTAAAAGAAGCGTCTGCAAAATACCTGGCTGGTTCCCATATCACACCGGACATGCCAATGCCGGAAATTGATGGGATCAACAAACTGTTGAAGGAAGATATTAAACAGTACGGAATGTGGCTGGAGCAAATTGTATATAATACAGTGGGGAATAAGCTGGATGCTGCCGAGGATTATTATGATGCAGGCGTTAAATACATGGAATTCGGCCGGTATAAGGAAGCCATGAGCATGTTGGAGACCGCCATAAACATGAAACCCGTCTTCCCCGATGCCGTGAATACGCTGGGCGTGTGTTATACCAAAAAAGAAGAATATGAAAAAGCCATAGAGTTTTATGAAAAGGCATTGGAGCAATCTGGAGAACATGCAGGCTATCTGCTAAATATCGCCATTACTCATTTTATGACGGGGAATAAAGGATTGGCAAAACAAAAATACGATGAAGTGGTTCTCCTTGACCCTGTATTTGCGGGAAAGCTGGACAAGGTCTTTGGCGCCGCCAAAGCGTCCCTGGCAGGCAGTGTGTCGGAAAAGCCAAAGCTTGAGATTTCCGATGATCTGGAAGCAGAACTGGCTGCGGGTTCATCCAAAGGGCTGGTGGAAGTTGCAAAAGCTCCCAAGGACGTCAAAGCGGATGATCTCCCCCAACTTCCCATCAGGAAGGTACGGGCCCGAAGCGATAATACGGTGGGAGTCACTTTTGCCCGGTTGGGGAACTATTCCATGGCCATAGATTATTTTAG
>CAYNPR010000085.1:0-6909 GCA_964399115.1 uncultured bacterium
TTAATAAGGCGATGGGTAAGAACACTTTCCAGCATATGTTCATTAATTGGTCAACCCGAAGACGCGGGAAAGTCCAGCGAAACCACATCATGATGAAGATTAAAAATACAATTTTACCGACCATCCAAAATACACCCCAAGCGCCTGAATCAAAATATCCAGGGACCGGGCTATGCCAGCCTCCAAGAAACCCTGTTGCGGCTACGGCAGACACCACAAACATGTTTGCATATTCGCTCAGGAAAAAGAAAGACCAACGAAATCCGGAATATTCCGTATGAAAACCGCCCACAAGTTCAGATTCTGCTTCCGGGATGTCAAACGGCGTTCGATTCGTTTCCGCTATGGCACTAATGAAATAAATAAAAAAGGCCAGAAAAGTGAACGGATTTGAAAACAAGATCCAGTGAAACAATCCACCAGATTGATATTGAGCGATTTCTTGCATACTCAACGTGCCGGTGAGCATGATCACAACGACAATGGATAAACCAGCAGGAATCTCATAACTGACGATCTGAGCCGCAGAGCGCATCCCACCATATAGCGACCACTTATTATTGGACGACCAACCGGCCAAGATCAACCCGATCACACCGAGCGACCCCATGGCTAAAATGTAAAAAATGCCAATATTTAGATCTGAAACAATAATTCTGTCACCAAATGGAACGGCAACAATAGCAATGAATGCACCAACAAAAATCACGAAAGGTGCGATGACAAAAAGCGGTTTATCAGCCTTTTCCGGGATAATATCCTCTTTAATCAACAATTTCAATGCATCCGCAACGGTTTGAAGCAAACCCCATTTTCCTGCATGAAGCCCTACACCCTGCCCCATTGGGCCGATACGATCCTGCATAAATGCGGATACTTTTCGCTCAGCATACACCATGACAATGGCATTCACCGCAACCACAAGAAAAAGAACAATGCATGGTACCAATATCGCCATCGTCAGTAAAGCCCCACTCCCTTTCACCGATGGAAGAATAGAACCAAGCCAATCAAATAATTGATCAACTATCACCGGTCAATTTCTCCTAATACAATATCCAAACTGCCAAGAATTGAGATCACATCTGACATCATCCAGCCGCCAGCCAACTCACCAAGCACAGATAGTGCCGTAAAAGCGGGTGATCTCATTTTTACACGATAAGGGATTGGTGACCCATCACTCTCAATATAAAAACCTAAATCACCTCGAGGTGTTTCCGTTCGACTGTATATCGAGCCTACCGGTGGTCGAATTTTTTTTGGGAGCGCTTGGTGAACATCTCCATTTTTTGGAATTTGCGCTAAAGCCTGTCGCAAGATCCTTACACTTTCTTTCACTTCAAGCATTCGTACGTAATAACGATCCCAACAATCACCGATTGTTCCTTTACCACCATCACCAATCGGAACATCAAATTCAAATTTATCATAGATGGAATAAGTTTCATTTTTTCTCAAATCCCATTTTACACCGGAAGCCCGAAGATTTGGACCAGACACACCATAGCTGATGGCTACGTCTTTAGGTAAAACACCAATATCTGCCGTCCGTTCAATAAAAATTTTATTATAAGTTAAGAGATTATTATATTCTTCAATCTGAGGCTCAAAATAATCTAAAAAACGGAAGGCGGTTTCCACAAATCCTTTGGGTAAGTCATGGCTTACTCCGCCAACCCACATGTAGTTGTAAAGCAAGCGTGCGCCACAGGTCATTTCAAACATGTCAAGGATCCGTTCACGATCACGCAACATGAAAAGGAAAGGGGTAAAAGCCCCGATATCCAAACCATAAACACCCAAAGCCAGAAGGTGACTCGCAATTCGCTGCAATTCCGCCATAATCACCCGAATATATTCCACTTTTTCCGGTACTGTAATATCCATGAGCTGTTCCACGGCAACAACGTACCCGAAATTATTTGCCATGGCTGCCAGGTAGTCACAGCGATCCGTGTAGGGAATCACTTGGTCGTAAGTCAAATTTTCACAATGCTTTTCAAAACATCGGTGAAGATACCCAATCACAGGCGTGATTTCGGAAATGATCTCCCCATCCGTTTTTACCTTAAGACGAAGAACGCCATGCGTGCTTGGATGTTGTGGTCCGATATTTAGGACCATTTCTTCACCGTGGACTACTCCCATCCTTCCTTCACCTTCGGGACTGCAATACCATGATAAGTTTCCTGTACATCATAATCCTTGCGCAATGGATAGCCTTCCCAGTCTTCCGGTAGAAGCATTCTACGGAGATCTCGGTGTCCTTCAAATGTTATTCCCACCATATCGTAGGTTTCCCGCTCGAACCAATCACCGATGCGCCAAATCTGCTCAATGGAGGGAATTTTAGCCCCACCTAAGGGAACGGCAATCCGAATTTCAATGGCGTGTCCGTGATCCATGGAATGGAGATTGTAGCGTGATTCCAATTTATCGTCACCTATATCCATACCGGTGATGCACTGAAGCGAATCGAACAGTAGATTTTTGTCCGATTTCAGCCACTCAGCGATTTCTCGCCAATTGTCCTGTCGTAATTGAATATGGGAATCGTATAATTCAGCATCAAGCGATCCGGGAAATTTATCCTCGATCAATTTTCCAAATTTTTGATTGGGATTTTCCGAGGGTGGTGTTTCGGCTTGTGGTTCATCAGCAGGTTTCTTTTCTACAGGTGCTGCTGCCGCTGCCGCTTTTGCTGCTCGCTTTGCTTTGGCTAAAGCTGACTTTACCTTCCCACGCAGGACGCGATCTTCAATGGCATTAATCTCGTCCATGTCACCGGCTATACCCTTTTCAACGTATTCCACAATAATTTTGTCGAGATCCTGATTCATGCCATCTTTCGTGTCAGGGGACGTTCATCCAGGATTTTTTCCTGCAATTTTAAGAGCCCTTCAATAAGAGCTTCAGGTCTAGGCGGACAGCCAGGAACGTACACGTCTACTGGAACCACAATATCAACCCCTTTGAGTACATGGTAACCGTGCTGCCAATAGGGACCACCGCTTGTTGCGCAGGAGCCCATCGCAATGACATATTTGGGATCAGCCATTTGTTCGTATAGTTTTTTTACCCGGAGTGCCATCTTCATGGTTACGGTTCCGGCTACGATCATTACGTCTGCCTGCCTGGGTGACGATCTTGGCATCATACCCAGACGCTCGAGGTCATGACGGCTGGCTGCAGCTGCCATCATTTCAATTGCACAGCACGCCAATCCAAACTGGAAATACCAAGGAGACGTTGAACGAGCCCAACCCATGAGTTTATCCAATTTCTGGACAACGATATTATCCTGAAACTTATTTTCCAAAATTCCCATCAAGAGTTCTCCTTTAAATGAATGTTATCATACCGTCCGGCGGCGTAGCGTACTTTCCGCTTGACCCAGTCCAAGTCCGCTTTCACCCAGACATAGGCTAAACCGACCATCAGAATAACTAGAAAAATTCCCATCTCTACCATGGCAAGCATCCCCAAGTCCTTGAAAACAACTGCCCAGGGAAAAAGAAAAACGACCTCCACATCAAAGATAAGAAAGATAAGTGCGATGACATAGAATCGAATATTGAATTGGAGCCATGCGGAACCCTCTGAGTCCTCACCGCATTCATAGGTCTGAAGTTTTTCTTTGGTTTTATTGGAAGGAGCAATCAGCCACTGCAAGTACAAGGGCACCGCCATGACGATGATCCCAACAACTGCTGCTAAAAAAATGGTTCCGAAGTCTCGATACATAGAGTAAATAATTGAGGCAAATTAAGACGAGAAATTTACTCTACCGTACTTCGGAGAGTCAATTCAAACTTCTCATAATAAACAAGGAATTTTTGGATTGTTACAATCCATAAAACCGGTTGGTGTACATAAGCGCTTTCATCTAATTTTTTATAATGTCTTTGATGAATTCATTTCTGACTTCCACCTTCCCGCTTCTGCCCAGATGGATTGCAAAGCTCTTTGCGAAGCCCTATGTAGCAGGCGAAACCGAGGATGAAGCAGTCACTCACGTTAAGGCGCTCAATGACAGGGGTTTTGCCGCCACTGTTGATATCTTAGGCGAACATGTATTGACGACCGATGAAGCCAGAGATATTACCAACCAATATTGCCATATTTATGACCGCATTTTTTCAGAATCCCTGGATTGTAATATTTCCATTAAACCTACGCACATCGGGATGAATATTTCATTGGCTGAAGCAATGGCCAATACCACAGCCATCCTGAATAAAGCTAAAGAACACGGGAATTTTCTCCGCATCGATATGGAAAGTTCTCCCTTCACTGATCAAACGTTTGAATTATACGATCATTGCAAAAAGATTTATGAGAACGTAGGCGTGGTGGTGCAGTCTTATCTCCATCGCAGCCTGGAAGACATGGAGCGGCTGGCCAATGAAAGTTTCAATTCAAGAATTTGCAAAGGGATCTACCGAGAACCGGACACGATTGCATTTCAAGGACGGGGGAAAATCAAGGATAATTTCCTGGACCTAGCCAAGACCATGGCTGCCAAAGGCGCCTATGCGGGTTACGCAACCCATGATCAAGATCTGCTGGATCGAATTCTGGAATGGATCGAAACCGAGAATATTTCCGGAGATCTGTTTGAGTTCCAAGCGCTTTACGGCGTACCCATGTCAGGACGCTTGGATGCCTTAAGAGATGCCGGATACAAAGTTCGAATCTATGTCCCATTCGGGCCGGACTGGTTCGACTATTCAATCCGCAGACTCAAGGAGAACCCGGATATTGCCGGTTACGTCATTAAGAATATGTTTAAAAAATGAATGACCTTCAAACGATCAAAGAGATATTCCAGATGAATACAATCGCCGTGGTGGGCATGAGCCCCAATCCGGAGCGACCCAGCCATTACGTTGCCATGTACATGAAAGAAAAAGGATACACCATTTATCCGGTAAATCCCGGTCATGACAAAATGGCTGGCATGGATTGTTACCCTGTTCTTGAATCCATTCCTGATTCCATCGATGTGGTGGACATTTTCCGCCGCTCCGAGTTCATACCGCCTATCATAGATTCAGCAATTGCTATTGGAGCGAAGGCAGTTTGGATGCAGGATGGAGTGATCCATGAAGAAGCGGCAAAACGGGCAGACAGTTCGGGTTTAATGGTTATTATGAACGACTGTATGCTCAGACGACATCGACAAATGGAATAATGATATAATAAATTAGGAATACAGCACAGCACACAGGACATGAATATTATAACGCATTTGTGCTGTGTATTATCAAGTTAATTTTCCCCTCTTCTACCCCAACCCATTTTTGTTCTCAGGGTCTGGAAATAATCGCAATCCTTAAAATCGATCAAACTAACGTCGTAATCCGCTTTTGTGATTTCCACGATGCAGCTTGGATCAAGAGATTCATGGATCTGGCCATCGGCAATGAACAGAATGGATTCTTCGGTGTTTGGGAATTCCAATACAATGGTTGAATCTGCCGGAACGACCAAGGGTCGGGACGTAAGGGAATGGGCGGAAATGGGTGTGATCACAAGAGAGTCAACGGCAGGAGCTACAATCGGTCCTCCTGCGGAGAGGGAATAAGCCGTGGAACCGGTAGGTGTGGCAATAATCAGTCCATCTGCCGTGTACCTCCCCACCAGTTCTTGATTTACTTTTACGTTGGCGCTCAACATTCGGTGAGACTCACCATTGCTCAGCACAAAATCATTCAGCCCAATATGATGGATCGTTTTCCCATTTTTATTTATGGAAGCCCGGACCATCATGCACTTTTCAAGAATAAAATCACCATCGGCAACCTGGCCCAAACGAATAAAAAGATCCTTGAGAGTCACTTTGGCTAAAAATCCCAAATCTCCCAAATGGATGCCCAGGATCGGCGTTTGTCGATGTTGCATGGCTCGAGCCATGGACAGGAACGTTCCATCTCCTCCCAAAACAAGCATAAAGTCAAGAGCGCTAATTTCATCTTTGGAATTGATGACGTTCTGGTTCAACATAGCACCCTTTTTATGGTTCATGATTCGGGTGGTTATGTAGGCTTCAAGACCTTTTTCCTTGGCCCAGTCCAAAATCTTCGGCAACGTCTCCCAAAAAGATTTCTTTTCAGTATTTCCCCAAATCCCAAAAGTTGACGGTTTTTTCACTCTCTGTCCTTCAAAGAAAGTTTCCCACCACTGTCTTTAATCAGAGTCTGAACTTTTTGCTCTGCGTCCTCCAATTGGCTCCGACAGGACTTTATTAATGTCATACCTTCTTCAAACCATTCAAGGCTTTGTTCTAGGGTCGCCTCGCCGGATTCCATTTTTTCCACCAAGTTTTCCAACTTCTCCAATGCCACTTCAAAAGATGGATTTTTTTCTTTTTTCGCCATGATTGAAATTAAGGTATTTAATTGTTTTCCTGATCCGAAGTTTTTTCGGCCATCAGAGACCCTTTCCCAGTTTTTAATCTAAATGATTCTCCAATTTCAAGGTCGCTTGCCTTGCGAATAATTTGGTTCTCACCTTTGAAGGCAATGGAATATCCGCGATTTAAAACCTGTTTCGGACCCAGGTCCAGCATCTGCCTGTTCAGGGTGTTTGTCCGATCATTCAAAATTGTTAAAAGGACAACTGTACCATGATGCAATCTTTTTGAAAACTGATCCAGAAGACTCATTTGTCTCTCAATATTTTTTCTGGGTTCCATGAGAATAGCACGATTTTCAAGATGATCAACGCTCATCCAGGCCGATTGAAGACGCTTTTGCAGGGAAACGCCCATTTCCTGTTGATGATGATCGAGAGCCAACATTATTTCTTCTTTTGATTTGCTCACGAGTTCCGCCGCGGCGGAGGGTGTGGGCGCTCGCAAATCCGAAACGAAATCTGCGATTGTAAAATCCGTTTCGTGCCCCA
>CAYNPR010000086.1:0-6903 GCA_964399115.1 uncultured bacterium
ATGGTTTTATTGATTTTAATTTTTTTCTCAACACCTTTAGCTATTTCCTCATAACTCAGGTGCAACCTGACACTAATGTCGCTTCCCCGCCCACGAGACCGACTCTGCCTTCCGCCACCACCAAAAATACTCTCGAAAGGACTTCCACCAAAAATATCACCAAATTGAGAAAAAATGTCATCCATACTCATATGAAAACCACTAAAATCGCCTTGCCCTGGACCCCCGCCCATGCCAACACCTGCATGCCCAAATTGATCATACTGAGACCGTTTTTGATCATCGCTCAATACAGCGTAGGCTTCGGCAGCCTCTTTAAAATTTGTCTCAGCTTCCTTATCGTCCGGATTTCGATCAGGATGATATTTTAGTGCAAGCTTTCTGTAGGCCTTCTTTATTTCATCTTTGGTTGCATTCTTCTGAACACCGATTGTTTCGTAGAGATCTTTCATTTCTTATTTACAATCACTCTTGCGTGCCGGATCACTTTATCCCGGTAGGTATATCCTTTCTCGAAAACTTGCAAGATTAAATTATTTTCAACGGCTTTATCCGTTTGGGTCATCATGGCATCATGGAACTCGGGATCCATTTCATCACCAATTTCACCAAAGGGTTTCACTTCAAGAGAATCCAAGTATTTCTCAATTTTTGATTCGACTATTTTGATCCCATCCAACAGAGAATCTTCCGATTCTTCGGAAGATTCAATCATGCGATGAAGGTCATCTAGAATGGGGAAAAATCCTTTAATTACGTTTTCACCATCATATCGTAATAAACTGGAAATTTCCTCATTCTTCCGGCGGCGATAATTGTCGAATTCTGCCTTAAGTCTTAAATGTTTGTCATCCAGTTCAGCTATTTTATTTTCAAGCTTTGGTATAACATCCTTTTTCTTTTGGGAGATTGGCGACGAAGCCTTTTTCTTCTTGGATTTTGTATTCTTTATTGGTTTTTCTTTTACTTTATCAGACACGATACATCCATAATATTCTATTTAGTTAGAAAAATGTGGCGGGAAATTTAAGAGTTTAAGGTTGATCGTAACACAATATTGGAAAAAGACTGCCTATTTTAAAAAACTCGACACAGCCCTGTAGCTACCCACTATTGTAATGACGGAAACCAATATGAAAAGCCAGATCCAAATCGTTGGATCAAAACTGATTCTGAAACCAAATGAAGTGAATCGCTCCAAAATGTAATTAACGCCTTCAACAGTACCCATCAATGCGGGAAAAGTACACCCGACGGCTATAAATCCAATGAAAATTCCTTCAAAAATAAACGGCATTTTTATAAAATTACGCGTGGCTCCAATCATTTGGAGTGATGAAATTAAGTCTTGTCGGGAATAGACCGACAATTTCACCGTGTTGTAGATAACCAACACGGTAACGAATATGATCACCATTGCAAGATATGGAAATTGATCCATGATCCGTGTATAATTTCTTTCAATCTTATTAATAAGGTTCCCTTGGTATCTTACCTCCTCCACGCGGGAATTCGTCTTTATTGTTTTTATGATAGGATCAACCTTAATCGGGTCGCGGCTGGCGCGTAATAAATTCACTACGGCGCTGACGGGTAATGGATTGTACCCTAATATATCCAGTATATCTTCTCCGAATTGGTCTTTAAATATCCGAACTGCATCCTCTTTCTCGATAATGGTTGCAGACAAAACACCGGGAATCTTTTTGAACTTGTGAATGTACCCGATAGCCTCTTCATTGGTAACATCCTGTTTAAAAAATACCTCAATTTTATATTTAGCCCGAAAATATTGAAGAATCTTATGCGTGTTATCACCAGCAACAATAAGTATACCGATGAACATCAGGGACAAAACAAGTGAGAAAACTGCAGTAAATGCAGCCATCTTATGCCGCCAAAAATTTTTAATTCCTTCAGATACGAGATAAAGAAATTTATCCATCATTTTCCCCGAAGAACACCATCCTTCATTTCAAGGATAGGTCGACCTCGACCTTTGATCAAATTATAATTGTGAGAAGCCATTAAAATAGTCGTCCCAGTCTCGTATATTGATTCCAGGAGTCTCACAAGTTCAAAAGATGCCACTGGATCCAAATTACCCGTTGGTTCATCCGCCAATAAAATGTCGGGGTCTTTGACAATGGCTCGAGCAAGGCAGGCACGTTGTTGTTCCCCTCCTGATAATTCTTCGGGTAAACGTTGTTCTTTCCCCTCGAGACCAGTTAATTCCAATGATTCGTCAACCCTACTCACTATTTCACTTCTGGAATAACCGAGGACATGTAATGGCAAGGCTACGTTTTCAAACAAATTGCGATCCCGAAGTAAATGATAGTCTTGAAAAACCATACCAATGGATCGACGCACTTTTGGAATTTTTCTCTTTGAAATTTTATTCGAGGAAAATCCATTCACAACCACTTTTCCCGCATCTGGAAACAAATCAAAGTAAATCAATCGCATCAGGGTCGTTTTTCCAGATCCCGTTGGGCCAATTAGAAAAGAAAACTCCCCTTCTTCGATCTTGAAATTGATATTATTGACTCCATCACCCTTTTTATGAGCGTACGTCACTTTCTGAAATTCAATCATGAAGAAACATAAACATTTTATGACGCGTAAAATATGAACAATACGGGTGCTTTCGATGGATTTTCTTGGTCCAAACCTAAAAAATATCGGTCAGTTGATGTAATAGTTGAATTTCAATCATTCACAGGGCTGGAATTTTGTATTTTCCGCCCTTATTCATGTTGAATTTTTTATGATGGAAATGGACATATTGACCCTACTTCTGGATTCTGGATTGGTTTTTCTATCCATTGTCATGCTCTGGAAAGGTGCGGACTGGCTTGTGGATTCTGCATCGGAGATTGCTCACTCATTGAAAGTGTCTGACTTGATCATTGGCCTCACAATAGTGGCATTCGGAACCTCGGCACCGGAATTTGCAGTTACCATCAGTGCCGCATTCACAAAGCAAACTGATATTTCTATTGGGAATGTGATCGGTTCCAATATATTTAACCTTGGTTTCATCCTTGGGGGTACGGCATTGATTAGACCAATTGTAACCACTCCAAAGTTGTTCTATCGGGATGGATTTTTTCTCCTTATAACGACTGCGTTGATCTTTTTACTTTTTTTTGGAATAGATGGTTGGACAAGCAATGATAGTTTTACAAAATTGGAGGGATTATTACTTTTTGGTTTATTGATAGCTTACATTTCTTTTTTGTTTATAAAAAAAGAACCTCCTGAAGAAATTCATCCAACTAAGGCAAATGTTAATTCTTATCTATTTTTTCTTCTCGGATTGCTTCTCATCGTATATGGTGGCCATTTGATGGTTGCTCATGCATCGAATATTGCCAGAGCAATGGGGATCTCGGATTGGGTGATTGCAGTCACCATTGTAGCGGCTGGGACGTCTGCTCCTGAATTTGCAACCTCTATAGCCGCCGCTTTGAAAGGCCGGCATAGCATTGCTGTGGGAAATTTGATTGGGAGCGACCTTTTTAATCTGTTGGGTGTACTGGGTCTGGCAGGCATGATAAACCCCGCTTCCGTGGATAAGGATATTTACATAAGCATTTTCAATCTAGTGCTCATGGTTGGTCTTGTGTTGGTATTGATCCGAACGAATTGGAAAATCAATCGGAAGGAAGGCGGAATTTTAGTCGCAATAAACCTCATTCGTTGGTATTTTGATTTCGCATCCTAAACGTTAATTATATAGACCATTTTCATTGATATAGTTCCAAACCGGCAAAGTGACCAGATAACGGATTGTCTTGTTCTCTACCCATCGATGTCGAATATTTGTAGAGGAAATCTCAAACCGGGGAATATTGGCAAACTGAATGTTATGCAAAATCCAAGCTGGAATGTCGCTGGGGCGAAATCCAGGACGAATGGCGACAATAACTTGGCATTCATTCAAAATCTCTTTCGGTTCTTTCCATTTATGGAATTCAAGAAGACTATCACTGCCAATTAGATAAAATATGTCTATTTTATTCAGTCCCTGTTCTTTTTTGATAATTTTTATTGTATCTATTGTATAGGAAATTCCTTTACGCTCTAATTCCATGTCCGAGATTTCAAAATTCGGGTTTCCTTCTACGGCAATTTTTAGCATATCCAATCGGTTTTCTACGGGAGTGACGTCAATCTTGTTAGGTGTTTGATAGGCAGGTATAAAAAGAATTTTGTCAAAACGTTCCGCTTCGCAAACGGTTTGGGCAACGAGTAAATGACCGATATGTGGTGGATCAAAAGTACCGCCAAATAAACAAATACGCATTATTTCTCCTTGGCAATCATTTTCTCGACATCCTGAATGAATTCAAGTGCATCATCGTAAAGGGCATTTTCCAATAATGAGGCCTCATAGATTTTAAGGATTTCATTTGCCTTGTCAATATCTCGATCCCCGGCATATGCCTTAATGATACCCTGACGCGCCTGATGTATCACATCCGTATCGTAATAGGTGTCCAATACTTGATTAAAGGATATTTTTGCAGATTCATATTCTTCCATTTTCATGTAAAGAATGCCCGTTTCATATGATTTGAGTCCCAGCTTATTTCGAAGAATATTGATTGAACTCAGCACATCGGTCACATATTTGGATTCGGGAAAATCATCAAGGAATTCCTGATAGCGCTGTAATGCCTTATCCGTATAATCCTGATCATGATAGTATTTTGGAGATTCGATTCTATATGCATCGCAAATCTTATACCTCGCATCTTCCACGAATGGGCTAAACCCCATCGTTCGCGTTAATTTTTCATACTCTACAACTGCTTGTATATATTCCTCATTTCGAAAATAAGCCTCCGCAAGAAAATATTGCGCGTCATCTCCCAGTTCCGTGCCGATACCTCGGATGATCACTTGATGAAAATCATCCTGTGCCTGTAAATATTTTTCTTTTTCCAAATTTTCCATTCCTTTTTCAAACATATCCCGGATCGTTATTTCAGAATCGGATCGGGATCCTGCACAGGATGAAAATATTAAACCTGTAATTATGACGGGAATTAAATAAAATTTTGCCATGTTCTAAAAACCAAAGGTGAATGAAACGCCACCTATTCCAAAAACGTTATAGGGGTTGTAAAGCAAACTTACGTCAGTTTCAATTTTGTTCGATTGAGTTTTTCCCTGGGTTTTTCTCTGGCTTGACCAAACCGCTTCAAGCCCGCTGACGACATGATTAAACATTAAAACAGAAACACTGTATTTTGCAAAGGTAAGCATTTGATTTGATTCAAATCTTTGATCAAGGTAATTGGCTTTCATGGGTGTTTTGATTACAATTTCTATACTGTCTCCCACATCTTTTTCTTCCCAATACCAATCTGTGTTAATATCAGACCATCCTCCTACAAATTGATCATATTTACCAACATTTTCATAAAAATGACGATCTCTAACAACAGTGATATTATCCGTACCTAGAGAATCTGATAAAACTCCCAGACTATCAGAAGAAACAAATTCACCATAAAGAGCAGCCAATTCACCTGTCAGGTGTAAGGTCAAATGATGTGTCCCTTCATAGTCACGCATGGCTTTAAAATCATTTTCCGTCCAAGCTCTACCATCATATTCTTGTCTATTGTCTGGACCGTTTAGGGTAAAATAATACCAGGTTTGTAGATTCCAATTTTCATCTGCAAACATTTGATAATTATTCTTTAAAACATCGGCCTCGCCGTTAAAATGAAACCAACCGGCAACACTAATTGCCTCAACCCCAAGGAATGATGCTGATTTCCATAAAGGGGATTTATTATAGTACTGCCCGGCACCCGGCAGTACCAAGGACAAAAGCAGCGGCCTTGCTGGATAATTGGCTGGTTCCTGGGCAACCATCACCACAGAGGTAGTGTCATCCTGTGCTGGTAATTGGACTCCGCCTGCAAACAGCAGACTAAAAATCAAACAGGATCTTGAGATAAGTCCGTCCTTCATTTCCATAATTAATTTCTTTTTCATTAACGATTCGCTTGAATTGGTTCAATGGTTGGTGATATTCCACCTCGATTGCGGTGGGGAAATTATAAAAAGAAAACCCATTTAACCGCCATTGAATTCCCATTGATTTTTTAATTGAAAAATCATCTGTCCAAGCATCACCAGCCTGAAAAATTGCCCCCAGCGTGCTGTTCTGTAAAATCAGCCATTTCGCTTTATAATGTTTTTCCATAAACAATGGAATGCGGAAAACACTCTCATACATAAAGGTTTTCGTACCCTGTATTGAATAAAAAGGATATCCTTTCAATCCTGGAAGTCCACCAAGATAAAAGTGGAAAAAAGAATCTACGTCATTATTGGTTATCCAGCCCCCTTGTCCGGCCAAGGACACGGTCCACCTTTTTCTGACAGGTATTTCAAAATGAAACTGACCACCAAATTGCAAGCGTCCCAGGTTATTCGGTTTAAACTCTTCAAGCAGGGTTCCGGATTCGGAAAGATTCAGTCCTTCGATAAAATCATTTTGTTCCAGGTCAAAACTCAAATAGGTTTTGAATCCTTTCGACGGGTTAATGGATTTGTCAAATCGTTTTTTAATCAAATCTATTTCCCATCGCCCACTCAGGACCCAGCCTCGAAAATAGTCGTACGCGGTACCTGCTTCAATTCCTTCAGAAGGTAAATTCTGCTTAATGAATGCCCTGTACGATTGCCATGTTCCAGAGATCTCTAATAAGCTTCCAAACAGGGGAAACTTTAAACCGGAACGGAATTGAACCAGTCTGAATTTTATATTATCCTGAATATCGTATATTCCCTGGTATTTGATCCGATCCGTTGTATTTCGAGTCAAATAAAACGTTTCAAAAAACAAAGTCGGATAAAACCGTTTAAACTCGAAAA
>CAYNPR010000087.1:0-6690 GCA_964399115.1 uncultured bacterium
TTGTTGGGGAAAATATTTGAGTCCCACCAAGGTGCTGATTCGGGAAGTCTCATCAAGTCACGCACAATATGACGAAATCGAAGAAACCGCGGATTATTTTGCCAACAGTGTAGATGAATGGGGCGAACCCTGGGAAGTCTATCGGGTCTGGACGCCCAGTAATCAACCCTATACCAACTCTTTGATCTTAAATGAAAAAGTGCTGGTGCCCATTACGGGCAGCAGTTGGGATGATGAAGCATTGGCATCTTACGAAGAAGCCATGCCGGGCTATGAAATATTGGGGTTCACGGGCTCCTGGGAATCCACGGATGCCCTCCATTGTCGCGTAAAGGGAATTCCAGATTTAGAAATGTTGCAGATTTTTCACAATTCCATCAACGACAATATGGAACCGGGTGTGGATGGTTATGAGGTTAACGTCTCAGTGGATGACTTGAGTGAGGCTGGGTTGATAGATGACTCCACTCGGATCTTTTGGAAAACACCTGAAATGAATTCTTGGACTTCGGTGCCCATGTATGGCGTTGATATACCGGAAGAACCGGATACCCGTGTTGGTTGGATTCCAGCTTTGGTTGATACGGGAATGATTCGATATTTTATCCGGGCCGCCGATTCATCCGGTCGTGTTGATCAAAATCCCTTGGCCGGTTACCACGAATTTTTGGCATTGCCAACGGATGCCTGCCAGGATTGGGAGCTGGGTGATCTGGATAATTCGGGTAATGTCGATATTATTGATATACTGATTTTGTCGGATCAGCTGATATCAGGATTCCCAACCGGAACCTGTCCCGGTTCTGTGGCTGACGTAAATCAGGACGGTACAATCAACGTGATGGATGTGATCTACCTTGTTTCCCAAATTCTAAATCCCTAGAGCATTCCCTTCAATTCATCAAAATCATTCTTCGAATACTTCGAATCCAGTAATTTTCGTAAGTTATGATATACCTTTGCCATGAGTGAAGGAGACTGATTTTATGTCTAAAAAACACCCACTGCTATACGAGCCCACAACAACGCTGACGGATTATGCGATATTTTTACTGGGGCTCTATTTTTCCTGGAAGACGTATTTAGTTTGGGAGTCGCAAGGTTCACTCTTTCATCTTTTATGGGGCGGGTCATTCCTTTCGGTTGCCATCAGCGGGTTTTTAGGGGGAACAAGCCATGGGTTCGGGCCGAAATTCGAATCTGTGATCAAAAAGATTCTTTGGCGGCTCACATTGATCTTTGTTGGTATAACGGGATTGCTTTTGGCTATGTCTGCAACAACGTTCTTTATTTCCGAAAGCACCCAGTTGGCAATGTTTGTTACCGCTGGAGCCCTGCTGACTGTTTATTTTTTTCGGATCAAAAAAGATGAAGCTTTTCGATCTGCAGTGACCTTTTATTTTCCGTTTGTACTATTCAGCCTAATTTTATTTTTAATTGTTTTTTATAATGGGCGTACAGGAGCTCTGTCAATCGCCATTGGACTTATCGTTAGCCTTGCAGCCGCGGGGATTCAAAGAAGCGGACTTACCCTTCATCAGCATTTCAATCACAATGACCTTTACCATGTTGTTCAAATGTTGGGTATGGTTCTTATGTTTACAGGTGGATTGGAGATTCCGCCTCAGTAGAGATTGTCAATTATAATCCTTATCCCTATCCTGCCCATCTCCTAAATTCCGCCGCTATTTTTTTGGAGATTTTGTGAAAGTAGACGTTAAGGAAGTAAACGAATATACCCGGGAACTCTCAATTGATATTCCTTGGACGGAGCTGGAATCTGATTTTAATGCCAGCATGAAAAAATTCAGTAAAAAAATAAAGATTCCCGGTTTTCGCGCTGGCAAAATCCCAAGGGATCGGCTTCTGCAGCAGTTTCAGCCAAATATTGAAGCAGATTTCATGGAAGACAATTTTCAGAAACATTATCTAATGGCGGTGCAGCAAGTAGAATTAGTGCCGGTGAATAAGGCCGAGATCAGCGACGTTCATTTTCATATGAATGAACATTTTAGATTCAAGGCAGCGTTTGAAGTTGAACCTGAGATTACGTTTCCAAAACTCAGAAAGAATGTACTGAACGTCCAGAGGACAAAATATCTCCATGACGACCATGACATTGAAGATGCATTTCTTCAATTGCTAAAAGCCCATGCAACCATCAACACCGTAGAAGATGGTGCCCAGGAAGGGGATTACATCATATGTGAACTCCAAAAGCTTGATAAATCCGGTCTTCCCATAATTGGTAAAAAGTATGAGAAACAATATTTACGAGTAGGCAAAGGGTCCTTCACCGAAGACCAAAAGGATAAACTCATTGGTTTGAAACCGGATGACCAAACCCGGCTGACGCTTCCCATCAATAAAGAAGGAGAAACGTCGGAGTATGAACTCACCGTAAGCAACGTTGAGCGTGAAATCCTGCCGGAAGTCAATGAAGAATTCGTAAAACTTGTGAATCCCGAACTGGAATCGGTCGTTGCACTTCGCTCCGAAGTTGAAAAAAAGATCCAAGCCAATTTTTCCGAGCGGTCCCAAACAGCTTTTGAGCGCGACCTAACGGATGCATTAATTGAAAAAGTTGATCCATCCATTGCTCCCAGCATGGCAGAGCATTACCTTGAGAATATGATCGAGGAGGTAAAAAAACAAAATAGCGGCGAATCTTTGGATGAAGAGAAAATCCGTGAGACTTATAAACCGATTGCGGATAGGAATTTAAAATGGTATATGCTACGTAAACTTTTAACCGAAAAAGAGAATATTGAAGTTCCGGAAGAAGAAGTAAAAAATAAAATAGAGACGTTGAGGGATCGGTCTCCGAATTCGGAAAAAGAAATCACGAGATTTTATAAAAAGCCCAGCAATCGTCAGCGCCTCGAAGATGATTTGGTGGAAAAGAAAATCTTGAATTACCTGAAACAATTTGCTAAAGTCAAAGAGGTAGAAGTACATACAAAAGACCTGCGGGGACATGACCATGAACATTGACGAAAAAATATTGAATCAACTGGTACCGATTGTTGTAGAGCAAACAGGGCGAACGGAACGCGCCTTCGATATTTATTCCCGGCTCCTGAAAGAACGGATCGTTTTTTTAGGAACACCCATTGATGACTTCATCGCTTCTCTTGTAATTGCCCAGTTGTTATTTTTGGAAGCTGAAGACTCTGAAAAAGACATTTATCTCTACGTCAATTCACCCGGCGGCATCATTACTTCGGGCATGGGAATTTATGATACGATGCAGTATATCAAACCGGAGGTGGCGACTATCTGTCTTGGTCAAGCTGCCAGCATGGGTGCATTTCTCCTGGCAGGCGGAGCGAAAGGCAAGCGATCTGCCCTGCCCAATTCCCGTATCATGATTCATCAGCCCATGGGTGGTGCGGAAGGACAGGCATCGGATATCAAAATACAGGCAGATGAGATTTTGAGAATGAAAAAAATGATGAACTCCATCCTAGCCAAGAATACCGGTCAAACGTTGAAACAAATTGAAACCGATTCGGACAGGAACTTTTTCATGAATTCGAAAGAAGCAAAATCCTATGGCCTGATTGATGTAATTCTAACACACCGTAAATGAAGAACAAGATCAGAAAAGGCAAGACACCGAGGGTCAACCTTGAGCCGGAAGGTGACCACCCACAAAGTGGGTTTAAGGTCACTCTTCAAAAACCGTCAAAAATCAAAGCTCATCTTGACGTTCACGTCGTAAGCCAGAATCGCGCAAAAAAAACCATCGCCGTTTCCGTTCACAATCATTATAAAAGGATTATTCATCAATCGTACTATTCCGACGTTGAACTGGAAAAAAGCAATATCCTGTTGATCGGACCCACGGGAACTGGAAAAACGTTGATTGCCCAAACTCTGGCGCGGTTTTTATCGGTACCTTTTGCCATTGCAGACGCCACGACCTTAACTGAAGCAGGGTATGTGGGCGAAGACGTGGAGAATATTTTGGTTAGGTTGCTACAAGTGTCCAACTATAATATTTCAGCAACGGAAAGAGGTATAATCTATATTGATGAGATCGACAAGATCGGACGTAAAAGTGCTAGTGCATCCATAACTCGAGACGTCAGTGGTGAAGGTGTCCAACAAGCATTGCTGAAAATATTGGAAGGAACCATTTCCAACGTTCCGCCCAAGGGTGGTCGAAAGCATCCGGAACAAAATTTAATTCCTGTAGACACTACGAATATTTTATTTATTTGTGGTGGTTCTTTTTCTGGTTTGGATGACATTATCAATCGAAGAGTGGGGAAGGGTGATTTGGGATTTGGAACGAAAAAAATATCCAGAAAAAATAAAAACAGTTCTCTGTTGGGATCTGTCCGATCGGAAGACCTGATCGCTTTTGGAATGATCCCGGAATTGGTGGGTCGTCTTCCGGTAATCAGCGCGCTTGACGTTTTAACGGAGGAAGATCTTCTCAGGGTTTTGAAAGAACCGAAAAACTCATTGATCAAACAATATAAAAAACTTTTCATTCTGGAAGGGATCGAATTGGAATTCCATGATGCCGCTTTGAAGGCCATCGTTCGGCTGGCCATAGAACGAAATGCGGGTGCCCGTGCCCTCCGGTCCGTGATGGAAGAACATTTGTTGGACATTATGTATCATTTGCCGGAAATGGAAGGAGTGGAACGGGTTATTATCACAAAGGATACAATTCTGAAAGGGAAAGATCCTTTATATAACCAAAGTCGAAAGCGGAAATCAGCTTAAGGATTTCATGGAAAGGGCTGCCAAGAGAGCCCTTTTTTATTTTAATAGCGTAATTTTTCTAATTTCTCTGTAAGACCCGGATTTCAACTCCGCAAAATATATTCCCGATGGTATGTTGGTTGCCATCCATTGTATCCTATGGGTTCCCGGTTCTAGGATTTCATCCACCAATGATTCCATTATTCGACCTCTTAAATCATAAATTTGTAGGGATGCGTTACCGTACGTTTCAATAGAATAGTTAATGGTTGTAATCGGATTAAAAGGATTCGGATAAATTTCATTCAAGGAAAATTTTGCAGGAACGTGTTGTAAGTCGCCATTCGATAAAATTGCATCAATAGTTACAATTCCTTCTCCGTTGACAAAAGGAACACCGTTCTGACCCCAAGCATCCTGGAGCAGCAATACGTTTGTATAGATCTCGATCTCATCATTCAATTGTATGTCTTCATTTACAGCACAATTTACCCTGAACAAGGTCGCCGTGTCCGGCATGAGCGGTGTGGACCAATTCGAAAATGCCACAGTCAGGATGGTTCCGCTCAAGGTTACGTCAAGATCCCAATCATCATTTAAACCAAGTGGCTCAACTATGGGTGACCAAACGCCATTTTCATTCCAATCCGTGAAAGATTCTCCATCATCATATTCTCCGTTCCCATTTTCATCTTGGAAAGGTTCGTTACTGGGTGTAAGCATCGGAGGAATTTGAGTAAGTTGCAGGACACCCAATTGCAATGGGACCGTATTGGCCAATCCGATGCCATAAGAAGCGCCACCGCCTACTGAACCGGTTCCATCCTGGACGTCGAAAACTTGGTCAAACGCTTCGATCACATAAGAAGCTTCATCCGTATTGATGATCCCGACTTCCGAACCTTGATCGGTAAATCCGATAATATATTGTATTGATGCGGTGACGTCAATTTCCGCTCCCGTGTAGTTGAAAAGGTTTAAATGCAAGATTGCTCCCGTTCCCGCAGAAATTTCAGGATTGACCAGCGTGACGTATTGCCCTTCAATCAGAACGGTATCAAATGTTGTTCTTTCGGTTGGTATCACATCCACAACACCGACGATAGACGGAGAAAAGTTCATTTCAAATTCGAACTCTCCCAAAACCATATCATTGTCCAAATTGAGGGAGAGCGATCCTTGGTTGTAGGCGTAACCGGTCCCATCGGAAAGGGAAACCGTGGCTAAAATGATTTCACTGTATGTCAAGTCAAAGGACATGGTTTCACCAGGATTGGAAATATTATCAATCCGAACCATGGAAGGGGCGCCATAGAGGCTTGTGGTATTTGGATTGGATGCGTTACTGAATTCTCGATTGTCCGATTGTCCTGGATAAACGTCGCCTGCATCGCTAGGGCCGCCACCTTCATGTGAGAACATTCCGTCCGCCTGTTCCATACCGACACCATAATATGGCTCATTGTTATTTGGAGACCACCCTTGGGCAATGTCGTCGTTGATATGCCAAATGGCAAGTCCTGGTTGAGGCATCAATGTATCGGAACCCACTTTTTGCCTGTTTTCGATCAGCCAGTATTCTTCCGAAACTGCAGGATGATTAACTCGATGGACGTCGCTGCTGGAATACGTCTGAACAATCCCAACGGCTGATTGGCTTTCCTGGAGATCAACGATATTGACCCATCCAAGTTCATTTTTACACCATCCAATCATAGTGGACGGATACCAGGGTGAATTGCCGCTGGTGCCCCAGGAGCCACTGGCCATCAATGCCAACTTACCGGCACCTGTTGACGAGTAGTCCGTATCATAGAGGTCCGGCAAACCGAGCGCATGTCCAAATTCGTGAGCAAGGACACCAATGGCTACAATGTTACCACTTTGCTTTTCGGGACTGATGTTATAACTGTTAATGGTCACTCCATCATAGTTAACCGACAAATTCCCTAAACTCCATTTATGAGACCA